>JAESRW010000021.1 GCA_016764395.1 Flavobacteriales bacterium | reverse complement strand
ACAAATCCAAGTAAATTACGCACGGGCAGTGCCCTACGAAGCCTTGGCGAAGTCGGGCTTCGGTATAGCTGTCTTCTGGGCCTTCTTTAGATGTGATGTGTCCAAATTGGTCATCTCAAAAGTCTTCGTAGACATGACCATTGGCATCCTTGTAAAGGATCAATTCTCAAAAGGCAACGGAAGTTAAGCATACCAATAAAAACTATTGACTGTGCAGCTCCTGATTGTACCACACATTTTTTTGATACCAGCCCTTTTTCGTAAAATAAGGGTTAATGTTATCTAAATCAGATAAGTCGTAGCGGTGAAATTTAAATTCCAGGGGAGGATAAAATGCTTTGTGACCAATGTTTTTACAGGCTGGATTATTGGCATCACACTTTAATTCATTAATACCGAAGGTTTGAAGGTCCAATAGCTTGCCCTGTGAACTGAGAATATTCCATTTATATCGCTGAGGAGTATGGTGATAATACTCAAAGAATATTTTATCGTCTTTTATCGAATAGTGACCCCATGATTCCCAAATCGCAAATTCATCAGAAGACATGCTGTTAAAATAATCAATACGATATTTTGCGATGCTATCCGGGCTGGTGCGAGCAGGTGATGGAGATGAGTGGTAATAATCGTTCAAATTAATATAACAAGTGCCATTGGCGAATAGGAAAATAAGACAATCCGTAGAATCACTTTTGAAATAATAATAACCGTCCAATTTTGGCATTACTCGAACAGCTGTAAAAGGAGGCGCCTTATACAATGTAAATTTTTTGGGTGAAATGGTGTTACAGCCCCAAATTAAGAGGATGAACAATGGAATCCATAAAATCCAATTCTTCTTCATTGAGATTCAATACAAGCTATAAGGGTCAAAGTAGCTATCAAAACCATAGATGCGCTGAGAAGTGCCTTAATCACCATAAATATAGCCTAACAGTTAACTACGTACTATCGCTTATTTTTTTGTTCCTTCCGCCAAGCCTTGTATTGTTCATCATTACCTGATATAAGGAGGTCTTTTACCAGGTTATTTCGTGAATCGGGCCAAAAACAACATGTGTTTATTGTGCAACTAAACGTCCAATTAAATTTATATGACCAACGTTTTATTGGTCGAATACCCCCTCTGTTCTCCTTGCCTCACGTATCCTAATTGATTAGTTACAAACTTAGTTTTGCCGATCTCAAATTCCGAGACATTCCGATGGTGATGTCCATAAATCCAATAATCGATATTAGCAGCTTCAATAAAATCATTCAAATCAACTGCAAAAGCTTCGTTTAAACTGCTCCCCAGATACTCGCTTGGATAATTATTGAATGTTGGAACATGGTGGGTGATGACAATACAGTTCTTGCTTTCATTGTTTGCTACCGCTTCTCGAATAAAATTCATATTCTCCTCAAACAACTGGTTGTACAAAACGACGGTGAATCGGGCTTCCCCTTGTTTTATTAAATGAAAATCGTTCATGCCATTTTCAATTGACCGGGCGTACTCCTGAGAGATACGAGTCCAAAGAGTAGAAAATATGAGTCTTGTGTCACCATGTTGCACCCACCTGTTGTTTAGTAATTTAACATTGTGGCGTATTTCTTCTTCAAACTGTCCTTGCCTACCGGCTATATCTCCATGGTAATACTCATGATTGCCTGGAATCCAATAAACAAACTCAAAATTTCGCGAAACATAGTCGAAGAAATCCTGTTGATGATCCAATATTCGGAAAGGAATGATATCCCCAGCCAGGATTAAGATATCGGCAACAGGGATTATGGGTTTTTCCAAGATGTATTCCTCGTTCTGAGCAAATTCAAGATGCAGGTCAGAACAGTACTGTATTTTAAGTTTCTTATGCATCTCTTCAAGTTATCGCAATACAATATAACACGAAATATTAGCTAGAAGTTTAAAAATGAGCTAATTTCAATGTACTAGAAAGTTCCGGGCTGCGTATAATAGATGAGCTTTGATGACAAATGAATCCTTTGGGATCTACCTGGACTGTGTGTCGGAATAAAAGCTGGGATAATCGATTGGCAGGAACTTCTTAGGAGCTAAAAAATGGAATTGGATGTAAAGATCAAAGGCGGAATCATCGTTGATGGTACTGGCAACAAACGTTTCAATGCGGATATCGGCATTAAAGACGGAATGATCGTCCAAATAGGTAAAGTATCGGGTCTAGCCACGCAGGTCATAGATGCCGAGGGGGCTGTTGTAACTCCGGGATTTGTAGATGTTCATACACACTTTGACGGGCAGGCTAGTTGGGATGAGGAATTGTCGCCTTCCGTAAATCATGGTACAACCACTGTGGTGATGGGTTCCTGTGGAATTGGCTTTGCACCGGTAAGAGAAAAAAATCGGGATCACTTGATCGATCTCATGGAAGGAGTGGAAGATATTCCTGGCGCTGCCTTGGCTGAAGGAATCAATTGGCAGTGGGAGAGCTTCCCCGAATATTTAGATGCCCTGGATAAAATGCCCCATACACTTGATCTCGCCGCCCAGGTTCCCCACGATGCCTTGCGCCTTTTCGTCATGGGTGACCGTGCACTGAATCGGGAGAAAGCGACGCTGCAAGATATAGAAGAGATGAAGAAGTTGCTGAAAGAGGCGATGTTGGCAGGGGCCGCGGGCTTTACAACGGGTCGTACCGATGTGCACCGCTCTGCTTCTGGAGAATGGACACTGGCCAGCGAAGCTACGGTTGAAGAACTGACTGCGCTGGCTTCCATCTTCCAAGATCTGAACTACGGAGTCTTGCAGGCGATATCGGATTTCAATATGGAACGTACCGATAAGGACTATGAGCTTGAGTTCAATATGCTTGAACAGATGGCCAGGGCAGCGGGTGGCCGTCCATTCAGCCTCTCGCTCAACCAGCGGGATTTCTGGCCGGATCTCTGGAAACGTATGCTGAAAAGCGGAGAAGTAGCCAAGAGCAAAGGAATCAACTTCAATTTTCAAGTTGCACCACGCGCCATTGGGGTCAACCTGGGCCTGCAGTGTACTTTTCATCCTTTTATTGGCAAACCGAGCTATAAAGCCATCAGTCATCTTCCTCTTGCCGAACGCGTGAAAGCCATGAGAAATCCAGAATTAAAAGCAAAGATACTTGCAGAAGATTCGGAAAGGCTGGCAGGGGACGGCTCTCCAGTACCTCCGCTGACGGATAAATTCTTGAAAATAGCGGACCAGATGTCCTTTAGGCTTTTTGAATTGGAACACAATCCCGATTATGAACAGCCGATTGAAAAAAGTTTGGGCGCCAAGGCAAAGGCCGTAGGAATTGAGCCCCTTTCATTTGTATATGACCTGATGCTCAAAGAAGATGGCAATGCCTTGATTTACTTCCCAATCTATAATTATACCGAGTACAATTATGATAGTGTCTATGAAATGATGAGTCATCCTCAAGCTATTCAAGGGCTTTCGGACAGCGGTGCACATGTTGGAACCGTCTGTGATGGCAGCTTTTCCACTTACCTGATCACATATTGGACACGGGATAGAAGGCGGAGCAATATGATCACCTTGGAAAGGGCCATACAGATGCTCACCCAGGATACTGCAAAGCATATGGGGTTTAGCGACCGGGGTACCTTGCAAATAGGAAAAAAAGCTGATTTGAATGTAATCGATTATCAAAATCTCAGTCTAAAGGCCCCCAGAATGATACAGGATCTACCTGCTGGAGGTGTAAGGCTCATGCAGGATGTAACAGGCTATGTGGCCACATTGGTTTCTGGTAAAAGGGTTATTGATAATGAYARCATTACCKCSGAACGGCCNGGGAAGNGTGGTGCGAAGCTGTAATATGTAAACRGRKCRCGTGTCTYSGTATTAAAYAMTTRMGTTCYTTAAAAACYATWCAGCKKANCAATTNATTTCCCTTCTCCAGARTGCAGGTGARGCTAGAAAAYCAAGGAGCTACCGTGTTGACCRYCTGCACAYCGCTTTCCGCGGATTAAACTTGGTWMTWARSAAGAAAWGAYGMYTTAAAATCRGTTNTGGGANTTTTATTTCMGGKACTCCCTKCCCTTTTTTTCTAATTTTACATCATGAGCAAAACSATCTTAGGAATCATTAGGGAAGGAAAGACGCCTCCCGACAGGCGGGTGCCGYTAACGCCWGCACATTGCGCGGCCCTCATATCTCAGTATGAGGAGCTGGAAATTATCGTCCAGCCAAGTGAGATCCGCGGTTTTACTGATGCAGAATACGCTAGCGTGGGAATTACCGTACAAGAGGATTTGAGTTCTTGCGACATTATCATGGGGGTCAAAGAGGTGCCGATTGAGGATCTGCTAGAGGGAAAGAAATATTGCTTCTTTTCGCATACCATCAAAGAGCAAGCGTATAATAGAAAACTTTTACAAGCTGTCCTTCAGAAGCGTATTCAGCTCATCGATTATGAATGCCTGAGGTACAAAAACGGGTTGCGCATCATTGGCTTTGGAAGATATGCCGGAATTGTAGGTGCCTATAATGCCTTGATAGGATATGGAAAGCGTAAGGGCCTATTTGACCTAAAGCGAGCCAATGATTGTAAGGATAGGGCTGAGCTCAATGAGCAGTTACAGGAATTGAAATTACCACCGATAAAAATTGTCCTTACCGGAGAAGGTAGAGTAGGGGGAGGCGCGAAAGAGACGCTGGATACACTGGGTGTAGAGCAAGTTGGTACGGAGGAGTTTCTTCACGAAGCATACGACCATCCAGTCTATGTACAGCTCGGAGTTTTGGATTACAATAAGATGATTGATGGTGAAAGCAAGGATGAAGAGCACTTTTTTAAGCATGGAAGTGAATATGAAACAGCCTTCATTCCATACACTAAAGTGAGCGATATTTTTATCTCTTGTCACTTTTGGGATCCTGTTGCTCCGAGGCTTTTTACCAGGGAGGATATCTTGAACCCATTTTTTAAGATGGAGGTTATTGCCGATATCAGCTGTGACATCGGTGGTTCTGTCCCAACCACCCTCGATGCATCGAGTATTGCGGAGCCGTTTTTCGGTTACAATAAGCAATCCGGTGAAAAAGGAGACCCATTCCATGAAGAGCATATTACAATCATGTCTGTGGACAATCTCCCTTGCGAGCTGCCCAGGGATTCCTCTGTGGGTTTCGCGGATGATTTAGCAAATGATGTCTTACCTTATGTTTTGGGAAATGATTCAGATAATAGGATCGCCCGTGCCTCTATTACAAAGGACGGTGAGCTGACCAGGGATTATCAATACTTAAAGGAATTCGCGGCAGGGATGCAGGATTTGTAGGTGGGGTGTTTTTAGTGATTTGGATTAACAAGTAAAAAGTAGAAAGTAAAAGGTGGAAAGTGGAAAGTAAAAAGTGTGTGCTCGGCTCCCTACTAACTTTTTCATTTAAAATTTGGTGTTCGATATTTTTCATTTCTTCCGCTCTGCAACACCTTCCGATTCATATTACAACTAGCGGTGCACATGTCTGGGTGTTTTAGCCGTTTCTAGGGCGGGGGCAACGTTTAAAATTATAACCACAGCGCACACAGAGATTGCCCAGCGTTCACCTAGAGTGATTCAATTTTTCAAACCTCTGTGCCCTTTGTGCCTTCTTAGTGCCCTCTGTGGTTAACATATTGCCATGATCTTAGATACTGTATGCTACAATAAATTGCACCCAAAGGGCATCTTACCAATTCTTCAATTTGCGTAATGGTAGATCCAAAAACAGCCCCTTGCAACACTGATTTCAAAGAATCAACGCAAGCAAAACCATTAGGAACAGAGCGTTTCTGAGATGAAAATCGGAAGACAGGAGTAGAAAGTGTGTGCCAGGCTCCCTACTAACTTTTTAATTTGAAATTTAGCGTTCGATATTTTTCATTCCACCACCGCTATGCAACGTACATACAAGACATAGCGTAATCAATAAATTTGGATGGCTCTTCCAATAAAGCACAAAGAAGGAATAGCAAAGGTACAATTGGCTATACCTGATCTAGCCGACTTTCATGCCGAGGCAACAGAAGTCGTAGCTTTCATCAATTTCACCGTCTCAACCGGATCTTCAGTTCCAAAGATAGCGCTTCCCGCTACCAGTGCATGGGCACCAGCAGAAAGTAGATCCTGCGCGTTGTTCGGCCCTACACCGCCGTCTATCTCAATTAGAGTCGTGGCATTACGAGCGCTAATCAATTCACTTAGGTCCCGTACTTTCCGGTAGGTATGTTCGATAAACTTCTGTCCACCAAATCCGGGGTTTACAGACATGATACAAACCAGGTCAAGGTCTACAATGATATCTGAAAGAAGATTAACGTTGGTATGTGGGTTTAAGGCTACACCAGCCTTCATTCCCGCTGCATGAATGGCCTGAACCGTTCGGTGGAGATGGTCGCATGCCTCGTAGTGCACCGTAAGATGGTATACTCCTAATTTCGCGTATGCATCGATGTACTGGTCAGGGTTAACGATCATCAGATGCACATCCAGTGGTTTTGTAGCGTGTTTTGCAACAGCGGCAACGCTCGGAAAACCGAAGGAGATATTAGGAACAAATACACCATCCATCACATCCACATGAAACCAATCGGCCTCAGAGGCATTGATCATTTCTACATCTCGCTGAAGGTTAGCGAAATCTGCTGCTAATAGGGAAGGGGCAATGAGATGGGACATGTTGTTATTTTATGGCAAAGATACGGTTTTGTTGTAAGATCGCTTCGCTGTAAGATCGCTTCGCTGTAAGACCGCTGCGCTGTAAGATCGCTTTGCTGTAAGACCGCTTCGCTGTAAGATCGCTTTGCTGTAAGACCGCTTCGCTGTAAGACCGCTTCGCTGTAAGATCGCTTTGCTGTAAGATCGCTGGGCTGTAAGAACGCTTCGCTGTAAGATCGCTTTGCTGTAAGACCGCTTCGCTGTAAGATCACTTCGTTGTAAGACCGCTGGGCTGTAAGAATGCTTCGCTGTAAGACCGCTTTGCTGTAAGATCGCTGGGCTGTAAGAACGCTTCGTTGTAAGACCGCTGGGCTGTAAGAATGCTGCGCTGTAAGATCGCTGGGCTGTAAGTTGACTGAGCGCTAGGTGGGGGTGTACGTTCTTCTGTGGCTAGCGATGGAACTGTGGGGAGTATATGAAGGTAAGGCACGTGGTGACAGTGCACCGTACACAGCAATTGCCCGAATAGCCAAATGATGCATACCTTGCCAACTATCCTCACCGCAGGCACAGCTCCGGTGAAGATAGATGTTTAAGCTAAGAAAAGTACAGGATCTTAATTACCCCAAGTAGGACTTAAGCAGCTTGCTCTTGGAAGTCGACTTCAGCCTACGGATTGCTTTATCCTTGATCTGACGTACACGTTCCCTGGTAAGCTCGTAAGTGGTACCGATTTCTTCCAGCGTCATAGGTGGTTTTCCGCCCAGACCGAAGAAGCACTGTACAACCTCCGCTTCCCGAGGAGGCAAAGTTGCCAACGCTCTTCCAATCTCATCCTGAAGTGATTCATTGATCAAAACAGAATCAGGATTTGGAACATCGTCCGTAGACATCAAGTCATACAGATTTGCCTGGTTGTCTTCCCGGTTTGAAACAGGTGCGTCCATAGACACATGTCGTCCAGAAATTTTCATGGACTCATTAACGTCCTTTTCGGTTACCTCAAGGCTGTCCGCAACTTCATCTGGAGAAGGCTCTCTCTCRAACTTCTGCTCCAGCGAAGAAAATGCTTTGTTTACCTTCTGAATAGAACCAATCTTGTTCAATGGCAATCGCACAACCCTGGCTTGTTCTGCCAAAGCCTGAAGGATCGACTGTCGAATCCACCATACAGCATATGAAATGAATTTAAAGCCCCTGGTTTCATCGAACCTTTGTGCGGCTTTAATCAATCCTAAATTACCTTCATTGATTAAATCAGGAAGCGATAGTCCCTGATTTTGATATTGTTTTGCAACAGAAACGACGAATCTTAAATTGGCTTTCGTTAATTTCTCARGTGCACTCTGGTCACCAGCCTTAATTGCCTTAGCAAGCGTAACCTCCTCCTCCGCAGTAATCAGTTCAAGCTTCGAAATATCCAATAGATACTTGTCTAGGGAAGCCGTCTCTCGGTTGGTAAGCTGCTNAGTTATTTTTAATTGTCTCATATTATCTACCTGTTTTTAATTGTCCCAATAGGCTGCCTTATAACGGTGAATTACCTGATTTGGTTACAATAATTTGAAGAAATACACAAAAAAGACAATAAAACACACTTTACCAGCCCGTCTACCAGATAACGTAGAATGAGCCTGTAAAGTGTGTTTTAGGCAATAAATATAGGGTTATTCTGTCCCGTCAGCAGCTGTAGGAGTAGCGGCGGCTACTTCGGGCTTAGGGATTAACACCTTTCTTGAAAGCTTAAACTTTCCAGATTTTGGGTCGATAGCGATAAGTTTAACCTTAATCTCATCTCCTTCTTTAAGCAGGTCTTCAACTTTTTCAAGTCGTGTCCAGTCGATTTCAGAAATGTGAAGAAGGCCTTCTTTTCCAGGCATAATCTCAACAAACGCCCCATAAGGCATGATTGATTTCACCTTTGACATATATACCTCGCCAACTTCAGGCCGTGCCGTGATCGCTTTGATTTTGCTTTTAGCAGCTTCGATAGATTCTTTGTTCTCCGATACAATGTCCACAATACCTTGTCCGTCAACCTCCTCTATCATAATGACCGCACCGGTTGATTCTTGCATCTCCTGGATGATTTTTCCACCAGGCCCGATAACTGCTCCAATGAATTCCTTATCAATGATAAGTTGCTCAATTCTTGGCGTATGGTCTTTGTAATCTGAATTGGCTACCGCGAGCGTTTTCTTGATCTCTCCAAGAATGTGCATTCTGCCTTCCTTCGCTTGCGCTAACGCAGCTGTGAGAACTTCATGTGACAGGCCATCAATTTTAATGTCCATCTGACAGGCAGTGATACCGTCTTCAGTTCCCGTAACCTTAAAGTCCATGTCACCAAGGTGGTCCTCATCTCCAAGAATATCGGATAGGATACAATGCTTTCCATCAGGATCACTGACAAGCCCCATTGCAATACCAGAAACTGGTTTTTTGATTTGTACACCTGCATCCATTAACGCCAATGATCCGGCACAAACAGTGGCCATAGATGATGATCCGTTTGATTCAAGAATATCAGAAACGACTCGTATGGTATACGGATTATCGGTTCCTGTTGGAAGAACTGGTTTCAATGCCCTGAGAGCAAGATTACCGTGACCAACTTCTCTGCGGCTTACAGCACCCTTAAACTTAGCCTCTCCAGTTGAAAATGGAGGGAAGTTATAGTGGAGCATGAAGTCATTCTTTCCAGAATATACAACACCATCAATTAACTGTTCGTTCATCTTTGTTCCCAAAGTGACCGTGGTTAAAGATTGTGTTTCGCCTCTGGTGAAGATGGCTGATCCATGTGCGCCAGGCAGATAATCAACTTCAGACCAAATAGGCCTTACTTCATTCATCTTTCGACCATCAAGTCGAATGCCATCGTCAAGCATTACGCGTCTGATCGCTTCCATCTCAACATCGTGGAAGTACTTTTTGACCAGGCCTTCTTTAGCTTCCTGGTCCTCTTCAGACATGCTTTCGATGTACTCTGTACGTACCGCTTTGAAGTCAGCAGCGCGTTCAGCTCTGTTGGCGTTACCTTTTCTTGCAACAGCACAAAGTTTCTCGTAAGTAGCTTCCTTAACGGCTGCTCTTAGATCCTCATCATTGTCTTCGTGATTGTACTCTCGTTTAACCTGAGCTTTTTCAACCTCCGAAGCAAGTTCCTTTTGAACGCGACATTGATCTTTGATCGCTTCATGGGCAAGTGCWATGGCTTCCAGCATTTCTGCTTCAGATATTTCACTCATTTCCCCTTCAACCATCATRATGTTCTCTTCGGTTCCCGCAACGATCATATCGATGTCACAGCCTTCCAAATTTTCAACGGTTGGGTTGATGATCCATTTGCCTTCATTTCTGATAACTCTTGTCTCAGACACAGGGCCAGCAAAAGGAATGTCAGATACAGAAATAGCAGCCGAAGCAGCCAGGCAGGCAAGAGATTCAGGTGTTGAGTCTGGTCCCAATGAAATCAAAGTGACGAGAACTTGAATTTCCGCGTGGTAGTCTCCAGGAAACAAAGGCCTAAGCGCTCTGTCTATAAGTCTGGAAGTAAGTGTTTCGTGATCATTCGGCCGTGCTTCCCTTTTAAAGAAACCGCCTGGGAATTTACCCGCTGAWGGGTATTTTTCTCTGTAGTCTACAGAWARTGGTAGGTAATCRATKCCTACAGCWACTCTGGTRCTTGATACYACYGTTGCRAGTARCATGGTGTTRCCTTCKYGGACGATTACTGAACCGTCTGCTTGTTTGGCTAGTTTGCCAGTTTCAATAGAGATGGTTCTTCCATCCTTTAAATTGATTGACTTGTTGATTATATTTAATGACATAATTTATTGTTTTATATAACGTCTACCTTGTGCTGAATTAGCACAGGCGTTCATCCTTGTTGTTAAAATTTGGATAAGAAAATAAGTCGAAACGATCGTACCATCTACACTTATATAGGTAGAAACCGGTACATGGAAATAATTATTTCCTAAGCTTTAGCGTCTTAATGATCTCTCTGTATCGTTCGATATCCTTGTTTTTAAGGTAGTTGAGTAATCTTCTTCTTTTACCCACCATCAATACAAGAGATCGCTCTGTAGCGACATCTTTATGATTCTTTTTGAGATGCCCTGTTAAATGCTCTATTCTGGAAGAGAACATCGCAATCTGACCTTCTGAAGTTCCTGTATCCGACTCTTTCGAATTGAACTTCTTGAAAATCTCTTTCTTTTTTTCAGCAGTCAAAGACATATTTTATGTTTTTGTAATTGACCTCTTATGGGTCATAATGAACTCGCTTTTCATCTTCTCTGTAAAACCCAGAGTTTATTAATGAGTTCGTTTCTTGATTTCTAATCCTTTAATTYGGCGCAAAGGTAAGTATTTCTTTTAATTATAGRAAGGYGTATAWTTATTTACTTATCTGGGTAAAATGAGGGTTACAAGGGGCGTTTATGACCCTGTTTGAATCTCAGCAGGTACCYCMGCTTTGGCCGGAATCATACACACTTTTATCAACTGTGCAATAGTGGCTTTGAGATCTTTCCTTTCAACGATCATATCCAGGAATCCGTGCTCTAAAACGAATTCGGAGGTTTGGAACCCTTCTGGCAGATCTTTCCCTATCGTCTCTTTAACAACACGTGGCCCTGCAAAAGCAATGAGGGCTCCGGGTTCAGCAATATTAAAATCACCCAGCATCGCATAAGATGCGGTCACTCCTCCGGTTGTGGGGTCGGTTAGCAAGGAGATATAGGGSAGYTTGGCYTTTGCRAGTTTGGTGAGYTTAGCAGAAGTCTTCGCCATTTGCATGAGTGARAATGCCGCTTCCATCATTCTTGCTCCTCCSGATTTGGAAATGATKATRAGCGCAGCTTCCTCCTCAATACAGCGATCTATGGCCAACGCAATTTTTTCGCCTACCACAGACCCCATCGATCCTCCGATAAAGCTAAAATTCATGCAAGCAATAACGGTCTTCTGTTTATTGATCGTGCCGTATGCAGTTGTAATGGCATCTTTGAGGCCGGTCTTCTCCTGCGTAGCTTTGATGCGATCCTTGTATTTCTTGACATCTTCAAACTGCAATGGATCGGTTGGGGATATATCCTGGTTGAACTCCGTGTGCTTGTTCTTTCCGTTATCAAAAAGTAACTTGAGGTAATCCTGTGCACCCATGCGACTGTGATGCCCGCATTTGCACACATGCAGGTTTGTCCCGTGTTCTTCTGTGGGTGTAAGTTCACTACAGGTAGGACACTTAAACCACAACCCTTCAGGGGTTTCCTTTTTGTCCTTGGTGGACGTTGTAATGCCGTCTTTTATTCTCTTAAACCATCCCATGGTTACCAATTACGAATATATACGAATGTACGAAATACCAATGTTTCGACTATGTTTAGTCTAAAATTGTGCGAAAAATTCCATTGGTGAGGGTGTCACCAATCAACTCACTACGCTACAGTAATTTCTTTGGACAAATATACGTCTTGAATGGCGTTGAGCAGCTTAACCCCTTCGTTCATGGGCTTCTGAAAGGCCTTTCTTCCTGAGATCAATCCGGTGCCTCCAGCTCGCTTGTTGATCACTGCTGTGGTTACTGCTTCAGCAAGATCGGAAGCTCCGCCAGATGCGCCTCCTGAGTTGATCAGCCCAGCCCGGCCCATATAGCAATTGGCCAACTGGTATCTGCACAGGTCAATAGGGTTGTCAGATGATAATTCCTCGTATACTTTGTCATGTGTTTTTCCAAAACCGATTTCCCTGTATCCATTATTGTTGGTGGGAAGTTTCTGCTTGATGATATCCGCCTGGATGGTTACACCAAGATGGTTGGCCTGTCCTGTTAAATCTGCCGCGGCGTGATAATCCGTTCCTTCCTTTTTAAAGCCAGGATTTCTAAGATAACACCACAGTACTGTTGCCATTCCCAATTCGTGGGCCACTTCAAAGGCTTCTGCAACCTCTTCAATTTGTCTGTTTGACTCATTGGAGCCAAAATAGATTGTTGCGCCTACGGCTGTTGCCCCGAGATTCCATGCTTCCTCTACAGAACCAAACATAATTTGATCATAGGTACTGGGGTGTGTTAAGAGCTCGTTGTGGTTTATTTTTACAATAAATGGAATTTTATGCGCGTATTTTCTGGAGCAGGAAGCAAGTACGCCAAAGGTGGAGGCCACTGCGTTACAACCCCCTTGAATGGCCAGCTCCACAATATTGGCTGGGTCGAAGTACGCTGGATTCGGTGCAAATGAAGCTGCAGCCGAGTGTTCAATGCCCTGGTCAACTGGCAGAATGGAGACATATCCTGTTCCACCTAAATTGCCATGGTTGAAAATGGCTCCAAGGCTTTTTAGAACCTGTGTATTTCGATTCGTATCCTTGTAAATTCTATCAATGAAATCTGGGCCAGGTAAATGTAGATGATCTCTGGAGATCGTCTTGCATTCGTGGCTAAGAAGAGAGGCGTGCTCACCTAAGAGTTCCTCGATTTTGTTAGATGCAACCGCTGTGCTTGCCATGTTATCGTCCGTATTGTCTGGTTAAACAGGGATCAAAATTACTAAAATTAGGAATACGATTTTGCACGAATGTAAGTAAGGACTGCTGAGATCTTAGATAACTCCTGTGATCTTGACTGATACACGATAACTTTTGAAGTGAACGCCGCAAACAAATGAATAGCGCGTTTCGATTCATTTCCCTTATTCAGTGTCAGTCAAACCTGTCTCCGGCTCGTTTTATCAAATTACTGCTAATGATTTGGCTCGAGGTTGCTTTTCGTATCGGCACAAGCCATAAACTTCTGCATTTATTTAATGGAATTTCAATCTAGGCATTCATATGGTTAGTTAGCTCAAATGCATGGTAACGTCCCTGCTAAAAAGCGTTGCCATCCCGCAGGGTGGCTATGATTTTTTAGCTTGTGTTGTGGTGTCGTTGTTTTTTAATTCCGATTCATGTCTGATTTCATTCCAGTCAAATTCTCCTTCCCAGATTGAACGTTTTGAATTGTATCGAGCTGTTGCCACTACTATCAAGTCATCCCTTTCATCGTCTTCATTATAATCCTCACCCCATAATAGCAATTCCATTCCCTCTTCAAGGATTAAATTCCGTTTTTCCAAGTCCTTAAGAGTTCCATTACAGTTTAATCTTAATCCAAAGTCTGAGGATGCATTGAAATCTGCCCAAAGCTTTATCCTTTCATTTATTTTCAAGACGGTCGCAACGGTATTTTTGGGTTCCCAATTCCTTAGTTCCTCAATTTCTTGATCATTCTCACATTTAATCAAAAGTCCAGTATTCACCTTAGTTGGTTGAAATGATCTAATTCCCTCTACACCGGCTATTTTCCTTTTTAAAACCTTATCTAAGGTTGAAAATTCAATATAGTCTCCTATTGATACAACACCATCCATAATGAAACCAGCAAATACAATTCCTCGACCAGTAATTTTAAAGGTCTCCGAGATTTGATATGTCGCAACTTGATTTTTCTTCATTTTGTTTTATGCACCACAACATAGGAGTAAATGCACCTCCCTCGTTTGCATACCATATTCATATTGTCAGTTAGCTCAAATGCAAGGTGACGGTCTGAATAATCGCTCGTTTTAATGGCGTTTATTTTTTGTATGCTGTTGTATTTTGAATTTCATTAATTCTSCAATTTGCWTTGCCCGTTTTAMAGCTTCTTGAGCYYTCRGTCCAYTGAAATGCTTRGATAAAGTCTCCTCCCATAGCTGCAACCACCTCTCAAAATGTATTGAAGTCAATGGCTCCTTATCATTCAATTCAATATGCTTTACCATTGGATTTCCTTTGTACTTCATTTTTCCYARCAATGTCGTTTCCCAARAGTCATACATTRTAGGAATATGTTTCTCAAAATCCAATTTAACGATCTGAGTAAAGAAGAAACCTATTACATCATCTTTAACAACCTGTTTGTAGAATTCATCGATAAGAAATTCAATGTCCTCTCTATTTTTAATATCATTCATGTTTTTTTTAAATAGCTATCAACATAGGAGTAAATCCACCTCCCGCGTTTGAGTACCATATTCATATTGCCAGGAAATTAGCAAATTAATCTTTAGCCATATGCATACGATGAATTTCCTAAACCTAACATAAGGAATTCTGCTTGAGTTCAGTTCAATATCCCATGGAAACGCATTCGTACATTCGTATATACTTGTAGTGAGCTTAGCCGAACTATTCGTGATTCGTAGCTTCAAAAGGGATATCCAATCCCCAGATTGTAGTTGATGTCTTCAAAGCTGGCATTGCCAATGACCCATCTTTGGCCTACCGGTTGGGAGGGGTCTTTTATCGGCATGGCAACATCTACGCGAATAATAAAGTAGTCATAATTAAGTCTGATGCCCAAACCAGCCCCAATTGCGATCTCATTATAAAAGGAATTGAATTGAAACTGGGCACCGGGACGTTCAATGTCTTCACGGGTGAGCCATATGTTTCCCGCATCAATAAAAGCGGCTCCTTCAAGTGGGCCGATGAATTCAAACCTGGATTCTATATTRGCTTCTAATTTAATATCCGCAATCTGATCGAAGTTGATGTCACCATTATAAGCTCCGGGGCCAATATTACGCGCCTGCCAGGCTCTTAGTCCGTTCGCTCCTCCTGAGAAAAAACTCTTTTCAAAAGGCATTACACGTGAATTTCCATAAGGCAGTCCCAAGGCGGCGGCGAAACGAAAAACGACGGTGCTGTGCTGGTTGATGAAATAATAATTTCGAACATCCACATCTGCCCTCACGTACTGAGAATACGCAATTCCAAAAACACTGAATACGCCTCCTGTATCTGCTACTGCATTGGTCAGTGAGCTGGCTCCCCGTAGCACGTTGCCCGCAACTTCCAGGTTACCTTTGAAATAGGTGAAGTTTACTTTTTTATTCAAACGTTGACTGGTATAGATGAATGAATAGCGTGTCCCGGCAATGAAGTGATCGGTGAAACTATTTCGTAAAAATGCATTGGCAATCGTACTGTCCAGTATAGGTGAGTCTTCTTGAATTTTAACGGAACTTACGTTCACCGGCGATAAAATATGTGTTTTTCGTTGAGATTCCTTCCATTCGTAGCTTAAGCCTCCTTCCCAGATCCATCTGGTATAGTCTGCCCTTAGCTGATAATTGTACAACAAATTAAGCGTGGATATCGGGTTGTAGCGTTTGGGAATCCGTTCTTCTTTAACAGGAAAAAGGAGTCTCGGGAATTTGAGTTTTACCTCGGCCCCGGCCTCAACCGTATTAAAAAGCCCCAATTCATCTATGATTTGCTCATTATCTGTAAAGACCTTTTGGGCCTCTAATGCTGTTTTAATGCTGGCTTCAAAAAGCTCGGCACCTTTAAACAAGTTCTTATTTCGGTAAATAAAGTTTTCTGCAATTCCCAGATTTCCGGAGGCGTGTGTGCCTTCCGCTTCAATTTGAATGGTGTGTTGCGGAATCGGATTGAGCTGGATAATACAGTTAAGCTCACCAATGGTATCCGTACGCTGAAATTGAATATTGATGAACTTGAAGATGTTTAAAGCGGCCAGATGCTTGTAGGTATTGTCGAAATTATCAATCTTGAAGTACTCATTGCTCCGCATAAATACTTTTCTGACAATGGTATTAAACTTTACATACCCATTCTGGTCTCCCGATTCATTAACGGACCCTGGTATGACCAGGAAGTGGTAGCCATTATAGCTTACTGTGTCTAATCGACGTTGTTCTTCAGTTGGGTAGAAATCAGGCTGAATAAAGATCTTCCCGATTTTATATYGCCGATGATTAAGCACTTCGGGTTTTTTCTTTGATCTATCCTTGAATTGATCAATTGTCAAGGTGAGYGCGATGYTGTGTCCWTCAAGAGWGGTGTCCGCAACAAAGCTGATGWAGYTTTTTGAAAAGAAAAAGAAGCCAAGRTTCTTTATYTCTTTTACWATCCGTTCCCGTTCTGCATCCAAYGTCYTTTCATTATAASTGGAACCTATTTGTATCAAGGAAGTTTTCTCCTCCCTCTTTAACATMGATGAGATGCCRCTATCTCTGATTTCATAAGAGAGTTTGCCAATRGTGTATTGCGGGCCAGGTGTCACCGTATAATACACCCGCGCCTTTCCACCRTCGTRCTTTAGGTAATTRAAATATACGATCGAATCSGTGACCTGATTGTTGAAATAGCCTTTGTTGTACAGGTACAATTTCATTTGYCTTACCGTYTTCGCAATGMGATTGGAATCTGAAAGTACKGGGGGCTCTCCTACTATTTTCTGAATATCAGTTTCTATTTTCTCCGTGAAAGAAGGATCCTTGCCATCAGATTCTTTCTTTTTTCTTCTTCTGGTGGTGAAGTTGTACGCACCGAGGTGAAATTTAAAGATACCCAACAATTTCGTGTTCGGCTTTTGCTGGAGATAGTTTTCAAGATCAGCAATGGTTTCATAACTGTCTTTAATAGCGGTCTTTCCCTTGCCCGGTTTCTGTATCATTATGGTATTCTTAACCAACAGATATTCTTTTTTGCCCAGTTTGGAAACAGGATTACACTGCACGAAGAGCAACGTCAATACAAGGAGGATTAAAACTGATGGCAGTCTATTCTTGAGACAGATGTTATATTTGACCCCAGATTCTTTGATAGTGCTTATTGCTGAACGATTTGAAACATCAATTATATGGAATGGGCAAAGCTAAGAATATTGACCTCAAGATATATCTGATATAACGGATGATAACGAAAAATGAGATAAAGCTATTTCGTGCGCTTAGAAATAAGAAGCACAGAGACCAGGAAGGGTTATTTGTTGTAGAGGGCCTCAAAGTGCTGTTGGAAATTAAAGCTTCCGGCTTGGAGGTAATTAAAATATTCACCACCATTCCGATTGATTCTTTAATCGCTGACCCCCAGGTAGATATTTCGCTCAAAGAACTCAAGCAAGTAAGTTCTTTCGTCTCCCCTCATGAGATGATAGCGCTGGTCAGGAAGCCGGAGAAACGAGAGAAGCTGGAACAAAAGGGTTTGATTATAGGACTCGACAATATTCAGGATCCGGGAAACCTGGGCACCATACTCAGGTCTGCAGACTGGTTCGGTGTTGAAGGAATTATGTGTAGCCATGACACGGTTGATCTATACAACCCCAAAGTTATTCAAGCCTCCATGGGTGGCATTGCCAGACAAAGAGTGGACTTTGTAGATCTGCTGCCTAGGCTGAAGGAACTGAAGTCAACCCACCGGATATTTGGTGCCTCCTTAACGGGTTCCAATGTATACGAGTTGCAATGGCCGGAAAATTCGGTACTGCTCATTGGAAATGAAGCTTCGGGTTTGGGAGACAAATTTGATGCTGTAGTCGATGAATATATCACCATTCCAAATTTTGGGAGCCTTGATTCTTTAAATGCGGCCATAGCCTGCTCTATTTTGTGTTCGGAGTATAAAAGGCAACACTAAGCGGCAAGGAAGTAATTGGAACTTGCTTAATCTGCTTGCAGGATCAGCCTGTATCAGGGCTGTGCTATTCGAAGGTAATAGCGAACTGAACAATTTTTGAGGTCAGTCGATCGATTGCGGCTGAGAAGATATCGTCCTCCTCCTTGATCAGCATATTGTTTAAGCCTAAAGAAAGCATGATCACTGGAGAAAATTTGAAGTACTGGAGATAAAAGTCCATTCCAAAGCCAATCTCATAGAGAAAATCATTTTTGTTAAGTTTTAACAAGCCGTCATCGTCCAGTTCCGTATCTTTTTGAGAAGCCAGGTCGAGGGTGTAGCGCAGTCCCCCTAAAATAAATGCTCTGCCATTGTTGATTCGAACTGATTTGTATTTGAGCGTCAGCGGAAACTCAAGAAAGGTGGACTCAATGGACTTATCAATGATAACGAATTTGCCAGCGTCGAGGGTTGTAAAACTTACCGTACGCTGTGTAAAAGATAGTGACGGAATGGATCTAAGGTCGAAAAACCTGCCGAGCCTGAGGTTGGATACGATGCCCAGTGTAAATCCGCTGCCTGCGGTCGCCTCAACTACGTAGATGCTATTCAAGCTCTTAATATCCGGATCGAGGTGTACATTAAAGTCTGAGTTGTTTAGGCCCAGCAGAAATCCAAAGTGTATCCATTGACGGTCGTATTTCCGCAAATTCTCCGGCTTTGGTTTCTGCGCAAAACATAACAAAGTTCCACCAATGAAGAAGAACAGAATCAGCGATATGGGCAGCAATCGTCTCAATGTGAGCGTAAAGGTATGTAAATGGGTAGCGGGTTAGCGACAAGATAGTAAACGTTATCAACGTTTATTAATTGTCCCGAGGTAATCTGTTATAGCAAGAAGGTTAGATAATGCCTATTCATTTTTGCTCATTGCTTACTGCCCACCCATTGCCTATTGCTAACCGTCCACTCATTGTCTATTGCAAATTGCAAATTGCTCATTGCCTATTACTCATTGCCAACTGCCCGCCCATTGTCTATTGAAAATTGCCTATTGCCCATTGTCAATTGCCCATTGCCCATTGCCCATTGCCCATTGCCCATTGCCTCTCGCAAAAAGCCTCTTGGTAAAGAAGATCTGTGGTATTAACGCTATCGATCGTTTCCCGGAATAAGGCAATTCACCAGTGTCATGTCAAGCGTACTGTGTAGGGTAAGTTGAAGAGATTTTTCTTTTTTTCAAGGCAAAAAAACTGAGCTTAGCCTTTGCTACGAGAAGTTTTTTTAACGAGGGAAAAATGGAAAAGATCGAAACTTGGTCCCACTAAAGTATGGTTGACGTGACACTAGCTACTTAATCCCTGTATAAATGCTGGCAACGCCCAACGTGAGGCTGTGTCGCTCAACTTGCATATACCCTGCGTCTTCCATGATAGTGACGAATTTGCTTCCGTCTGGAAAGGCTTTTACAGTCTCTGGAAGGTACTGATAAGCGGAACTGTGCTTGGAAACCAATCGTCCCACTGTTGGGAGAACAAACCTGAAATAAAAGTTGTAAAACTGCTTCATAGGAAAGGCCGTGGGATTCGAAAATTCCAGGATTACCGCCATGCCGCCATGCTTCATCACTCTGTTCATCTCTCGCAATCCCTTTTCAAGATTTTCAAAATTTCGTACGCCAAAAGCAACTGTTAGGGCATCAAATGAATTGTCTTCAAAGGGTAGATTACAGGCATCTGCCTGCTGCAGCGTTATCTTATCTTCAACCTGTAGCTTCTTCACTTTCTCTCTACCGATTGCGAGCATTTTTTCTGCAATATCAACTCCTGTTACGCTTTTCGGTTTAACAGTGAGCGCTTCGATGGCTAAATCAGCGGTACCCGTAGCGATATCCAATATGTGATGGGGTTCGTGCTCATGGAGTAACTTGATAGCTTTCCTTCGCCAGGACTTATCTATTCCAGCGGAAAGAAAGTGATTTAGGAAATCATAGCTTCCCGCAATGTCGTTAAACATCTCTGCTGTTTTCTCACGTTCCTTTGAGTGAACGACCTTCCCTTGTTTCGAAGTCTCCATGGTTGTCATAAGATGTTCAGGGTGATATCTCTCTTGTTAGCGGCTCGCTTATGTGGTGACGAACATTGATTCCAATGTGCCAGGGCCACACTTCATCGAGCGTCCTTCAACTGCATTTTATCTAAATAGTATGACAGTGGTTGCATGAATGGTGGGTGTATTCCGCAACCGTTTTTTTCTTCTAATAGTATTTAAGCCGAACTACATTACTAATGTACTTAGCCAATCTTACCACCTGGCACGAATATCCATATTCATTGTCATACCAGGTATACAGAATGATATCCTTCTTGTTCGGCCCCACTATTGTTGCTGGTGAATCAAATACCGTTGCACAAGCATTGCCAACGATATCGGTGGACACCGTTTCATTAGAGTAAGAGTATTGAATCTGTTCAACCAAATCGCCTTTTAGCGCTGCGTCCTTCATGAACTGGTTGACCTCTTCTATGGTTGTTTCCCGGTTGACAGAGAGCTTCAATATGGCAAGTGATACATTCGGTGTCGGAACACGAACTGCACTCGCAGTGAGCTTCCCAGCAAGGCTAGGGATAATCTTAGCCACTGCCTTGGCAGCACCTGTTTCTGTGATGACCATATTCAAAGCCGCTGATCTTCCCCTACGGTATTTCTTGTGATAGTTATCCAGTAAGTTTTGGTCATTCGTGTATGAATGAATGGTTTCGATATGGCCTCCATTGATGCCAATTGCTTTGTCAATTACATGAAGAATTGGAATGATGGCATTCGTGGTACATGATGCGGCTGAAAATACAGACTCTTTACTAGGATCAAACTCTTCGTGGTTCACTCCATGCACGATGTTTGGAATATCGTCCTTTCCAGGCGCTGTGAGCAGCACTTTGTCAACTCCTTTTGATTTTAAATGTTCACTGAGTGTGTCTCTGTTCCGAACCACTCCGGTATTGTCTATCAACAACGCATCTTTTATGCCGTGAGCCTCTAGATCTAAAGTGCCAATCTTATCACAAGCAATCATTTTAATCTTGTGCCCATTCACGATCAGCGCCTGGTTTTCCAGGTCTTCAATCACGGTGCCGGGGAAAAACCCGTGCACTGAATCAACACGCAATAACTCTGCTCTTTTAGTGATGTCCTCACTGGATACGGACCTTGTTATAATCGCCCTTAGTCGCAATTGCTGTCCCTTTCCAGCCTGGGCGATGATTTCTCTGGCAATCAATCTACCAACGCGGCCAAATCCAAACAATGCAACATTTTTAGGCTTAAGATACCCATTGTCGGCCTCCACCATATGTGCAAGCTTATTATTCAGAAAATCGCCAATATTGTTATTGAAGCTCTCTTTTTCAGAGAGCCATTCCGAGCCAAGGCGGCCGATATCAATCCATGAGGGTGCAAGATCCATTTCCGACAGTGCCTTTGCAAGAATAATGGAGTCGTGTACAGATATTTCCTTCTTAACTACGTTTCGTGCGTACTCATGAAAGTTAAGGATCTGACTGGCTCTTCTGTCAAAAAGAGGACGCCTGAATATGACCAGTTCAACTGATTTTTCATACCAAAGTTCTCCAACCAGTTTTACCAGTGCAATAGCAGACTTCTCCTTATCCACCCAGTCTTTCAATTCAGCTTCATACCCATTCGATGCCTGATGGTCAAATTCTGAAGTGCCAGTGGTAGTATCCTTCTCAGTTTCTTCAATATTAGGTTCCATTGTGTTCAATAGATTTCTGCCCAGAAGGTCGTTTCCCCTGGTAATTGGTTGTTATTACGAAATTGGTAGAATTGAATTCTTCGTTGAATTCATATATTATTAGCCCAAATAGGCCTTTAGCAATTTGCTCCTTGAAGTGTGACGCAATCTCCTGATTGCCTTCTCCTTTATCTGTCGTACCCTTTCACGTGTAAGATCAAACTTGGCCCCAATTTCTTCCAGGGTTAATCCGTGGTTCATTCCTATTCCAAAGAAGTACTTCACTACATCTCGCTCCTTATCCGTCAGTGTGGATAGAGACCGTTCAATTTCTTTTTGCAGCGACTCATTCAAAAGGCTTTTATCGGCCTTTGGTGAATCCTGATTCTCAAGTACGTCAATCAGGCTATTTTCTTCACCCGTTACAAACGGTGCATCCATTGATACATGCCGTCCTGAAACCTTCATAGTGTCTCGTACTTTGTCTGTGGAGACCTCAAGCTCTGCTGCAAGCTCATCTGGTGATGGTTCCCGCTCGTACGACTGTTCAAGCCTTGAAAATGCTTTGTTAATCTTGTTCAATGATCCTACCTGGTTTAACGGTAGACGGACAATGCGTGACTGCTCAGCCAAAGCCTGTAAAATTGATTGACGGATCCACCACACGGCATAAGAAATGAACTTAAATCCCCTGGTCTCATCAAAGCGCTGACCTGCTTTAATCAATCCTAGGTTCCCTTCATTAATAAGGTCAGGTAAGCTTAAGCCTTGATTTTGATACTGTTTTGCTACGGACACCACAAATCGAAGATTTGCTCTAGTCAACTGCTCCAATGCGTCCTGGTCACCCTCCTTAATTCGTCTTGCTAAAATCACTTCTTGCTCCGCAGTAATCAAATCTTCCCTGCCAATCTCCTGGAGATATTTGTCCAACGACGCACTCTCCCTATTGGTGATCGATTTCGTGATTTTTAGTTGTCTCATTGTAAAATGTTAAGTTCCCTGATGTCTATATAGTTATCTGGCTGTAAACATGTTGATGAACTCTCTAAGTACTAACGAAAAAATCCGTATTCAAATATAGACTAAAGCCTCAAATTTTCTAGCAAAGTTCGGTAAAAATACCTATCGATTCTTGCAAAGATAGACAATAATACACCTGATGAAGAAGCCTTGAACTGGCGAATTCAACAACTTATCAACAGAATCTAAACAAATTGTGGATAAATATGGCTCTAGATACCAAAGCCGTAGTACGCTTGTACTCCGTCCGGATATATACCCTCGATTAATACACCACCTTTCTTGGTCTCCAGAGCCGTTGCCAATTCCGATGAATTGTGTATCGCCTTTTTGTCAACCTTGGTAATGATGAATCCTTCTCTCACTCCTGCGTTGCGAAATTTTCCGTTTCTTAATTTGGTGATTTGCACTCCGTGATCTGTGGCCAGCTTCGATTTTTGGGCATCCGAAAGGGGTTCGAACGTAGCACCAAGCAGTACAAGCCTATCTGGATTTTTCACGGTTAGTGTGGTATTGCCAAATTCATTTTTTAGAATGACGGGAAGATCCAGTAGCTCTCCATCTCTGGCCAAGGTAACCATTACCTGGTCGCCGGGCCTGAATCTGCTTACTTGCTCTTGAAGTTCTGGAACTGTTGTCACTTCTATGTTTTCAACCTGCTTAATCACATCGCCCACTTTAATTCCCGCTTTTCTGGCTGCACCGTTATCACGAATACCGTTCACATACACCCCATCTAAACTTTCAAGGCCCATCTGATCGGCCATTTTCTCATTTACATTCTGAATGGTCACGCCAATGAAACCCCGCTGAACCTGGCCAAACTCCTTAAGGTCCTTGATTACTTTCTTGGCCATATTCACCGGTATGGCGAATGAATAGCCTGAGTAAGAGCCAGTTGGAGATGCAATGGCGGAGTTGATACCTACCAGCTCTCCTCTGGTATTTACCAAAGCTCCGCCGCTGTTACCTGGATTAACAGCTGCATCAGTTTGAATGAATGATTCGATTTTAAACTTGTCCCTTAGAATGTCAATGTTTCTTCCTTTTGCACTTACGATACCAGCGGTCACCGTTGAGGTGAGGTTATAGGGATTCCCAACTGCAAGCACCCATTCCCCGACTAAAAGTGAATCAGAATCCCCCATTTTTAAAAAAGGAAAATTTCGTTCGTCTGTAATTTTTAGCAATGCTAAATCTGTCGAAGGGTCAGTTCCAATAACTTTTGCTTCCATTTTTCTTTTATCAAATAATGTGATTTCTAAATCATCACTATCTTCGACAACATGATTGTTGGTTACAATA
>JAESRW010000020.1 GCA_016764395.1 Flavobacteriales bacterium | reverse complement strand
TGCGGCACAAATAGGAACTTCACCAAGACGTGAACTGGAACTGGAGATAGCTTTCTTTGAAGGGCAATTAAGTCTGAAGCTCAATTCCCTTAGCAGATTCTTCCTACATGACTCACTTACTGTTGACGGGGTTGATTCTGTGATTGATATACTGAAAAGCCAAGACGGAATTAACCGCTCATTGCAACTCACCGAAGCTTATATTGAGGCAGAGCGGTTGACGGAAGCTAAATTGCAATTGGATATATTGGACCTTAAAGGTGGATTTGCCAACTTCTGTAAGATCAACAACATCATTATTGATATTTTGGAGGATAGTGCCGCGTTTGATACATTGATCGCCGACACCACTTTGAAACTTATCGTCGAAGGTATAGCGAATGACACGCTAGAACACGGGTACCTGCAAGCCAGGGCGATCTTGTCAATGGTGTTCGGTACGAGATTCCCTGAGCACATTGAACCATTACCTCAGCAACAGCAATTAAAAACTTCCGGTGACAGTGAAAGTGGCCAATTTGAGACAAAGGATGATCCAATTGTGACGGAAGAAATGCAGGACATACTTCAATGGGTCAAGGTTTATCCCAACCCGGCAGATAAAACAGTGACAATAGATTATCTATTGTCTTCTGCTGCCTCCAATGCTGAGGTTTGTGTATATGATATTTTCGGAACGAAGATATATCAGCAGCACATCCAACAGCAAAGAGGAAGCATTCAGCATAATGCTTCTGACTTGCCTCAGGGCATATACTTGTATACAATCACGCAAGATCAAGTTACTATCAGCAGGGAGAAGATCATGGTGATAAGATAAGCAGAACAATTATGCTGGAAAGAGGATGATGAAACCAATATCTATATTGATCCTACTTAGCAATTTGCTGACCTGGAATACCAGCCAAGGCCAGCAAGTATATTTCAATAACAGGTATGATCTTTTCAATTCCTGGGAAGTAGCCTGGAACGTAATTGAATTAGACAGTACCTATCTCATTGTTGGAGGCGCGGATAATGGCGGTAATAGCATTGGAATTTTATTTGTCGATAAGCAAGGCAATCAAACATTGGAAAGATCATTCAACCATCCTGCCGGTTCTGATTTTCCCGGACTAAGTGGTTCCCTGATTCAAACTACTGATGGTGGTTTTGCCCTAGGAGGCAGTATCAATATTAGCGGTGTAAGCAATGTAATGCTATGGCGGTTTGACGAAAATATGGACACCCTTTGGACAAAAATTTATGGTGACACCCCGAATGACCAAATCGGCTACCAATGCAAGCAAACTCCAGATGGAGGTTTTATAATAATAGGAGTGACGAATGCATCTGGGAATGACGATATTCTGCTCATTAAAACAGATAGCTTGGGTAATAAAGAATGGGATACAATTTATGGTGGAGGTGGAGATGAATCTGGTATTGCTTTGGATCTCACTATTGACAGTGGGTATGTTTTGGGTGGGTTTACCAGAAGTTTTGGAGCTGGTGGCGCTGATATGTATGTAGTTAAAGTAGATAGCTTGGGAGGCCAGCAATGGGACACAACATTTGGGGGTATCTATGATGATGGTGTAGGCGTCATCAAGCAAACGGTGGATGGGGGCTACCTTATTGGAGGAGCTTATGGTCAATTTATTTTATCTGGCTCATTTACTCAGCGTCAGCCCTACATTATTAAACTGAATAATCAAGGTATCGTAGAATGGGAAAGGGGATACGGCCCTGCAAGATTGGTGGCCTCATTAACATCTATTCACGAACAGACTGACGGCAGTTTCGTTGCCGCAGGTCAAGCAGCAAATAGGGCGGGAACGCCGAATGGCAACGGTTTTGAAGAAGGAATAGTTTTGAAAGTTGGCTCTCAAGGTGATAGCTTGTGGTATAGGGTTTATGAATATGTGCCTTGTGATCAGAGTTCTGATTTTTTAAGAGATATTAAACCGACAAGCGATGGAGGTTTTATATCGGTGGGGGGAATAACAGCCCCTATCGCTTGTGGCGACACCGGCACCCAGGATATATGGGTACTAAAACTGGATAGTTGCGGCTGCGCCTATGTAGGATGTGATAGTGCTTGTCAGCAATTGGTAGGAATTGATGATTTGCAATTTACCAATCCCAAATTAACTTTAAAGATTTACCCGAATCCGGCTGGGAGTATGGCCACGGTAAGTATACCGTATAGCGGAGAGGGAACAAAGCCCTCCTTCGCAAATGCTTCGGTGGGTAAAAATTACCAATTAAGCATTTATGATATTACTGGTAGGGAGCTAAAGAGCTATGCTATGCACAACCAACCAGATATTACCATCAATACCAAAGAGTTGGGCTCGGGGCTCTATTTTCTTCGCTTGACCGCCTTAGGAGGAAGGCATGATGGAAGGATGCTGGGAAGTGGTAAGCTTGTAGTGGAATAACAAGAGTCTATTACATACTCAATCCCCTACCCTCTTTTTTTTCGGCTTCCGGTTAAGCTCTTCGCTCTTAAGAAGTCCTCTCTTTTCCATTAGGTCCTGGTTCCAGTCCTTGAGCTGAGGTCGTTTTAGAGAAAGGATCTCGCTCGAAGCGTATTTCAGGTAATGAATACTCGCAGTAACGTGTTTGAAATTGGCAAACGTATTACGAAAAGACACTTTAATAGTCGAGCCCTTGATACTGTTTATAGTGTCCACCTGAAACGTTTTTGACTTGGGGTTGATCTCTAGATTAAGCTTTTCGAAATGATCCATGTCAGCTGCCCCGGGTAACCAATAGCCTTGGCCATTATTCATCCTAAAACTTGCAGAATACCATCAATGTTGTGAGAAAATTGACTATATTTATAAGAGGGTTGACGTTCTTTCAATTTTGCATAATAATCAAGGATAAGGTTCATGTATTTCACACACCATATCGGATTTATTCATTGCTTCAATGTTATACAACCATGGGAAGCATGGTGGCTATTGGGTGTTTTTATCCTGTTTTCGGCGTTCGTTGTCAGCTTAGCAAGAAAGCAGCAAAAATATGATGAAGGGGATATAGAGGTGAGAGAAGGTGGACATCTGTTCATTGAAAGAGATGTCTTTATGTTAGAAAAGCCATTAGGCGAGCCCATTGGAAAGGGCACAACCCTGGGAAAGAGCCCCAACTTCATCCCCATAATAATGATTTTTCTTATCGGATGTCTATCTGTCTACCACTTCACGTATGATCAGGCACCGTCCGTTAATGAAGGAGTGGCACAGGACTATAGTGGATGGGCAATGAATGCACCACCTTGTATTGGGTGCTACATCTCAGAGGATGAAACGGCGACTTTAAAGCCTGATACCGAAGAGCGGAAATGATAAAATCATGCACCGCTTTGTCTGAAGTATTCCCAATTATCAATCAGGAAAAATGATTATGCATCTGATGCTGATACCCTCAGCGGATGTACTCAACCAACCGATCTTCAAGAGTGCAGATTTACAATTTACAGGTTGGGATCTGTCCAATAGAATTGACGAGACCGATATGTAGGATCCTCCGCCCCATTCTTTGTAACTTATTGATTAAAGATGTATTATGTTTACGGTAAATATATCGTCGCTATAATTTGACGAAATATCTAAAAAAACCATACCCAGAGGAGCCCTGCTATCAAATCGGTCTTTCCATCATGGTACCTGATCTTGAATAGACAGCCCATAATCAACATGTATTACCCCTCAGTCTTGATTTTACTATTGCTTGCTTCCAATGCAATAGCGCTTGACAAAGAAAGGACGACCTGCGAGAAAGCCTTAATGATCACCAAAACGGCGGCCAAGTATCACTACAATCCCAGGGAAGTGGATGATGCATTTTCCGCCTTTGTATTTGACGATGTTTTCGCAACCATAGATCAGGAGAAACTCATTTTTGCCAAAGAGGATTATGACGCGCTATTGAACTTTAAAACGCGTATAGATGAGGACATTCTGGCGGAAAAATGTGAGTTCGTAAAGGCTGTCGCCAGGCGCTTTGCATCAAATCTGCAGTTCGCAGACTCCGTTTTGAAAAATATCGGAGAGGATAAAATTGACCTTTTGAAGAAGGACAGCATTACCTTTCTAAGGGACGATACTTTCTCCAACAGAGCGGATCTCGAGGGAAAATGGATCCGATGGTTGAAGCTTGAAATGCTCCGCACTTATTACCGTCAAAATGATAGTGTACCTGATCTCAAACCACCGGACAAGGGGGAACTTAAAAAGCTTTTGGATCAGGTAAAGGAGCGGGAATCCTGCCGCATCGAATCCATACTAGCGTATGAAGGTGAGATTGAATATTACGTGGATCAGGTTTACCTGACTTCGATTTCCCTGGCCTATGATCCACATTCTATGTACTTCTCACAATCCACGAAGCATTACTTCAATATGAGCCTGTCCAAGGAAACAGCCTCGTTTGGAATTGAGGTCGGCAGAAATGAATTTGGGCAAATTGAGGTAACTGGAATGATACCGGGTGGGCCGGCCTGGAATTCGAATGCGTTCAATGAAGGGGACATCATTCTCTCTGTTGAGGCGAATGGAATCACCACAGCGTTCGTCTGTGTAGAATGGAGCGAGGTAGATTACTTCCTACAAGGTGAAGACATCGATAAGGTCACCTTCCATATTCAGAAAATGAATGGGAACCTGGTCACCGTCAAATTGGTCAAGGAGGTGATCAACGTGGAGCAGAATGTCATACAGAGCTTCCTTCTGAGCGGGACCAAAAAGATTGGATACATCTATGTGCCGTCCTTCTATACCGAAATGAACGCGGTAGATTATCTGTCCAACGGTTGTGCCAATGATGTGGCTAAGGAGCTCATTAAGTTAAAACGCGAAGGGATTGATGGGCTGGTGCTTGACCTGAGGAATAATGGGGGTGGTTCGATGCTTGAAGCTGTACGATTGTGTGGCATATTTATCGATTACGGTTCAGTTGCTATTTACGATGACAGACTAAATGCCCCTCAGACCTTGAAAGATATGAACAGAGGACTGGTCTTCTCAGATCCAATCATTATTCTCATTAATGGTTATTCCGCATCGGCCTCTGAGTTTTTTGCGGCGGCAATGCAGGATCAGAACAGGGCCATCATCGTCGGCTCAAGATCCTATGGGAAATCCACCAGCCAAACCATTATTCCGTTGGACTCCTACATGTATGAGAAGCCTTCGGACAGCAGGAATAAATCAGGAGATTTTATCAAACTGACCATGGGTCAATTCTTCCGGGTAACGGGAAAGAGCCATCAAAAGGAAGGGATCATTCCAGATATAGCGCTACCAGATAGTTACGATAAAGTCGAGTTCGGTGAAAGCATTTATGACAATGCTTTGAAGGCTACTTCAATTACTAAGAAAACTTACTTCTATCCCTCAGAAGCCCTGCCCATTGCAGCGTTGAAGGCGAAAAGCCAGATCCGAGTGGATGGTAATGCCAAATTTGACCAAGTCAAAAGCATAGCGATAACGGTGGCTGAAATGGAAACATCCTATACCATGCCACTGGAATTCAACGCATTTATGGCAAATCGTGAAGAGAGGTCTCATAGACATGAGGAATTGGCTACTGTGGCGGATGCTCCTTTTTCGGTAAATAACCCCAGTTATATGAAGGGAATCAGCAGCTTTTCAGACTCGAACCTAGAGATAAATGAAGAATTAATGAAATCCATCAAAAATGACCTGTATATTCGGGAGTCATTCCTGATAATCAACGACTTATTATCCCTCACTAAATAAAAAAAGCATGTATAAAAATCTAATTGTGCTCGCTACAACGGCTGTATTCCTGACCTTCTCATACACGGTGAACGCGCAGACAGCAGTAGATCACTTAAATGAGCTTACAGAAGCTTTTGGTAGTTTGAAGAAGGACACCTGGAGTTACCTGAAATCCGTAACGAAGGGAAAGGGAGCCAGGAAAGTAGATAAGCAACGACAAAAGTTGATCAGCGAATACACAGCTCAAAAGAATAAGGTGATGAAATCTAAGGGATATAATGGTGATACCAGCTTAAAGGAGGCTGTTCTTGCTTATTTAGACCTGTCCCGTACGGTTCTTAAAGAGGATTTTGATAAGATTCTTGACATGGAAGATATCGCGGAGCAGTCTTACGATGCCATGGAGGCCTATATGCTGGCTACAGAAAAAGCCAATGATAAAATGAACACGGCATTTGAGGATATTCAAACGGCACAAAATAAATATTGCGAGGCCAATGATATTAAAATCACAGAAGGCGAGAACGATAAGTTGACGGAAAAAATCAGGAAGGCCAATGAGATGCTGAAATACTACAATGTTATTTACCTGATTTATTTCAAGCCGTATAAGCAAGAAATGTATGCCATTGATGCCATGAATCGTGGAGATGTGAGCGGAATTGAGCAGAATGCTACATCTCTGGGTAAACTGGCAGAGGAGGCAAGCGTAAAATTAAAGGAAGCAGGCGCATACCGGGGTGATGGTAGCTTGAGGCTGGGAGCGGAGGAATTACTGAAGTTTTACAGAACAGAAGCCAAGGACGATTTCCCGGCCATTGTGGACTTCTACATAAAGAAGGACAATTTCGAGAAGGTTGAGGCGATGGTCAATTCTAAGAGTGAAAAAAAGCGGACAAAGGAGGATATCGATCAATATAACGCTGCTGCCGACGCGTACACCAAGGCTGTGAACATCTTCAATGCTAAAAATGACGCCATGAATGCCAAACGGTCAAAGTTGCTTGACATGTGGAACAAAAAGGTAGAGCGGTTTTACGAGGTGCATGGTAACTAGGCTTTTTATAGCTTCTCGGAAATCCAGGCATCCAATCTTTAAATATCTGAAACCGTCTTGGGAAGATATTACCGGATCAACGTAACATGTCCGATGTATTGATGTTTTCCGGCAGTAATATCGGAAGCCCGGATCAACCAAATGTATACATCTTGTTGTGCTAATTTCTTTCCCTCATTGGCCGTGCCGTCCCAAGGTGCATTGATGTTGTCGGTTTTATAGATCAGATCACCCCAACGATCAAAAATGAGCATCTCAAAATTATCCTCATCAATGCCGATTACTTTTGGAAAGAAGGTATCATTAATGAAGTCATTATTCGGTGAAAATGCATTGGGAACAAACAGTGCATGGTCACCAAAAACGATGACCTCATGCGCTATGCTGTCTAGGCAACCAAATGTATTGGCCACCACCAATTCAATCAAGTACGTGGCTGTATCCTGATCACTGTAGGTATGTTGGTACACTGAATCTGAGGTAGTGATAAAGGTAAATCCATCACCAATATCCCAATAGAAACTGTCCGCACCCGAAGAGGTGTTTGTAAACGTTACAAACGGTGCGATGAGCGTAACACTGTCGGGGCTAGCCATAAAACCTGCAATGGGCTCCGGATATGCGTCAACCTGTTGGGCAAAAGAAGCAGGACACTGATTCGTATCCACCACATTTAATTGAACAATATAAGCTCCGCTAGAATCATAAGTATGTATAGGATCAGACAAACTTGAGGCCGCTCCATCCCCCAAATCCCAGCTCCAGGAGGATACTCCTGCCGAAGAGAGATTGGTAAATGAAGTTTCAAAGCGTGGGCAGGCAGCAACAAAGGAAAAATCAGCAATGGGTAATGGATATACTACTACGGGGAGGCTTACGGTTGAAACACATTCTTTATCAGAAGTAATAGTGAGCGTTACCGTGAAAGTGTCAGCCGCATTGTAAAGATAAGTGGGGTTCTGGGTAATGGCAGTTCCTGTCCCATCTCCAAAATCCCACGCCCAGAAGCTTAGCGTATCACCCGTTGGAGCCGTGGAAAGATCCATAAAACTGCTTTGAACCGAGAGACAAACAGGAGCAGCAGTGAAGTCAGGAGTTGGGAAGGTATCCACGATAACCTGTTGAAATAAGGTATCCACACACCCGGTAGATGAGGTGATTGCCAACATGGTGTTAAAAATGCCGGAAGTAGGAAATACATAGGTGGGATCCGAATTCATATCTACAGCTGATCCATCTCCAAAATCCCATACCGAGATGGCAATCGTATCAGGAAGAACAGCTTGAGAACCATTGGTAAAGACCGTTACATCATTAAAGCACACGCGTGTAGCACTGAATAGGGCGGTAGGCAAGAAATTGACTATTACCGGTTGTTGTATGGTGCCCTGGCAGCCATCAGTTGTGACGACAATGAGTGTCGCTGTATATGTTCCCCCCGTATCATAGGCATGTGGGGGGTTTTGTATGATAGAAGTGTCCCCATCCCCAAAGTTCCACTGCCAGGCACTTATCGTCCCGATAGAGGAGGTGTCAATAAACTGAGTGAGCGCTTCGGCACAGACCGTATCGGTCGAAAAGCCAGCAATAGGTAGTGGAAATACCTCAGCCACATGTACGACGGTATCGATACAACCATTAGCCGAGGTAACGATGAGTGTAACCGAATAGGAGCCTGTATCAGCATAGAGGTAGGAAGGGTTTGGTAAAGTTGAAGTACCTATGGTATCTCCAAAATCCCAACTCCATGCAACCACCGTATCACTAGGGACTATTGTTACGTCAGCAAATGAGGAGACGTTACCAATACACGCATTCGTCCACGTGAATTCTGCTACTGGCAAAGCATTTACAGTGACTGGCTGAATCACAATATTTGCACAACCATTGTCTGAGGTCACCACCAACGTCGTGTTAAAGGTTCCAGCTGTAAGATATACATGAGCGGGGTTTTGTAATGAGGAACTACTGGTGTCACCAAAAAACCAACTCCAACTGGCGATTGTGCCAGAAGACATGGTAGAACTATCCGAAAAAACAGTGGTGTCTCCAAAGCATACGCTGGCAGCACTGAATGCGCCTACCGGAGAGGGTGTCACGCTTACACTGTCTACAATGGTATCGCTACATCCCATATCATTGGTAGCGACTAACTGAACGCCAAAAACACCAGAGGTGGTAAAGGTATAAGATGGATCCTGTAAGTTTGAGCTACCTGTTCCATCACCAAAATCCCAATTCCAACCCGTGATTGAAGTTGGTGAAGGAGCTAAAGTTGAATCCATGAATGAGGTAGGGTTATCCAGACAAACAGCGGAACTTGAAAATGCAGCAACCGGTGCATTAAAACAGAATAAATTAACGGTGTCCATACCGATACATCCAACAGCATCAACCGCAATTACCTGGTGCTCACCGCAGCCCACATTAGTGGACGTAGTAGTGGCTCCATTGCTCCACAAAAAGCTGTATGGAGCAATCCCTCCAGTGGCTGAACTGGTCACCACCGCGGTGCTGTCACATGAAATTGTTTGCGCAGGCCCAGCAATGGTATTGAGCCCTCTTACAATGATGCAATATGTTTGGGTAAAAGAGGCATTATAGGGACAATTGTCATCCTGAACCGTTACTGTGAAGCAGTATGGGACATTGCTTATATCAGTAACTGCAGGAGTCCAGGAGAATACGCCAGTAGGATATGGACTGCCCGTAATGGTGAACGTAGCACCTTGAATTCCATTGTTCCAGGTCATGGATACTACCTGGCCCCCATCCACATCAGAGCTCGATATGGTTTCAGTGATTGGCGCACCTGAACATACGGTTATTTGCGTATTGGAACCACTCGGTGGATTGCCATCAAAACCGGTAATTTCAGGAACTATATTCGTACAGCTTACCACATTGATCTGGATATCTCTCATAACAGAGCCTATCAATACGCCATTGCTCCACTGCTCCACTCTGATAGCGGTGACCGTGACCTCAGAGGAGCTGGAGGGCGTCATACAGAGATCTCCGGTAGATGAATTGAAACTTACCGAAGGTGAAGATGATAAGGGTTGAGATGCGCTGAAGGAACCGGTATAGTTTACAGTACCAGAAACGGAAGTCATTGGGGTAACTAAGGTGTACACCAGGGAGTCAAATTCAGGATCGAGTGCTCCCGGACTGAAACAAAACAATTGGTTGTCGCAAACAAAGGGCACCGGTTTATTAGAAAATACCGGTGAACTATTACACCCCAGGGTATTATTGAGCGTTGCCTCAATGTACATACTTTGACCACCCGGAGAAGAAATATTCGTTATCGAAGCATTTCTACAACAAATTGAATAGCTGAACGTCCAATCCACACATTGGGCAGGTAAGGTTACCACACCCTCGTATACCCATTCCTGGATTCCAGGCAAAGATCCAGTGCCACAGGTGGTCTGCATACTTGAGCATATTGGTGTTACTTCCTGTCCAGTACCAGGTACTTTTTGCAAATTCACAGTCAAATTCTGCCCACAAGATGAGGATGAGATAATGACGTTTGCTGCAGAGGGTGCATTCACCCCAGAACAATCTCTATAAAAAGCCAGACTGACGAGATATTGATTGCCGCCCAGGCAGGTATATGTCAGATCGGCGCCAACGGAATGTGAGGCCATTGACCCATTGGTAAAAAGTGCCAGGCAGGTGACCACCAATACAAGAATTACAATGGCACTGTGTTTCTTTAAGAGCATTGGTTTAAATACCTGGACCTGGATTTATTTGGTTGCGCCAATTATAAACTCCGTCTGTACCTGATACAGCCCTGATTGGGTTGCAACTCTAAAGACATAGACTCCTGCTGCCATGCTTGAAAGATCGATTGATATTTTATTTTCTCCTTCTTCAACTGCATATTCACGGTCCAACACCGCACGCCCCAACATATCATATACTCGTATGGACATTTGGGTTTGTTCTGCTGAAAAGAGAAGCGCAGTGATATTATTCAGCGCTGGAACCGGATACAGCTGGAGTAAATTGAGCACATCGATATTAATGATCGCAATTGGTGAATACGTAAAAGTACCATCATAATCCGTTTGTTTGAGCCGATAATAGGAGATTCCTGTAAAGGGCTCACCATCGATGAAATTGTAATTCAATAGCGTATTGCTATTCCCCCCAACTGGTCCTGGAACCGTTCCCAGCGCCTCAAAGTCAACTCCATTTTTCGACCGCTCTACAGTAAAGAAGTCATTGTTAATTTCAGATACAGTCGTCCAGTCTACAGATACTGTTTGATTATCGAGCAGGACTGCGTCAAAGTACAGTAGTTCAATAGGTAATGGATTAATGGCAGCACTTTTGGATCTTAAGGTAAATGGGCTGTAATTGACCACAACGTTGGAGCTGACATTACCTATTAACCCACAGGCAATCGCCGACTGGCCCTCATCTACCCAATCAGTGCCATTGTAACGGGCAACCCCGAGATCAGCGCTGCAATCGTCAATTCTACTCCTCACGGAGTCTTCCCAATAAAGCGTAATCTGCACATCATCATTGTTGACAGCTTGATCCAGGATCCAATATTCTATGTTACTCACATTAACTAGGGGAGCAATGACGGTTTGGTCCACATGAACCGTGTCAAAATACTGTGCTGTATATTCTGTGGTGGCCAGGGTTGGGGCCGTGATACCCAACCGTGCCCAGACCGTACTGTCTCCAATGGGAAAGACAAAGGCCTGGTTTCCAATTTTTCGCATAGGCCCGTGTACGAAACTAGCAACTGATCCGCTGGTGGACGTCGCTCCACTAGTTAAGGTCAATAGGTTGGTAGCAGTAGAGGTCACAATCCCATCGGTTAAGGTCAGGGCATTCGTCACTTGTACATCATCATTGAGCGTTACCCCTGTGCTTGTATTGTTGATGGTAAGCTGGTAATAGCTTTCCACACCAGGTTTTGTGATGGTTTGTGGGGTCGCTCCACTAAAGATAACACTTCCTGTTCCTGAGGTAAAAGTTCCGTTATTGGTCCAATTTCCATCTAATTCGATGATGCCTGGATCTTCTGTTGTTGCTCCGGCATTGGTAGTGAAATCGCCTCCAGTAAATAGCGTAGTACCCGAAGACACATATAAAGTACCCGTATTGGTGGTATTCTGGGCTTGAACCCCATTCCAGCTCCACCCTGTTTTCTGTACCCCACCTAAGACCATGACAAGAAGGTAGCCGACTTGTAACAGCACCAAGAACTTCAGCTGTATCTTATTTGCATTCATATWCATCATTTTACGTTTGGTTACTATCCCCWTCCCTATTCAATCTAACTTATTTCTTAACCAATTTTCTTGCGGTCTTCAAGGTAATCCTCTGGTTGTCATAGAAGGCCACAACAAATGCTTCACTAAACCCTGTATTCTTCATCTCATTTCTTAAAATCTCTGCTTCTCCGAAGTTGGATGCCGCCCCAACAGCATATTTGTACAGCGATTTATGATAGTATTGCTGTACGTTTTTCAATCCTTTAAAGCGATTTGAAGTAACAGGGATGGGTATGTCAGATGCCAACACCTGAACTTTAAAGGTAATGGGAATTTGTGTTTTATCTGCACTATTTTCAAGAATCAGCATTTCTACTCTCCTGTTTTTTTGGCGTCCTTCATCTGTGTCATTGCTTGCAACCGGTTTTTCATATCCGTATCCAGAATAAACCAATCTAGATTTGTCAATTCCATGTTCGATGAAATAGTTCACGACGGTTTCGGCTCGCTCCGCTGACAATTGCATATTATATTCCCATCCMCCYTTATTRTCKGTRTGRCCCGATATTTCAAAYATYAGSTCMTTATTTTYWTTCATAAARCCGRTRRCYCTRTTCAGCTCTGCCATTGACTCYCGTTTTAARGTGGCTTTRTTATAATCAAAAAGAATRTTGTTCAATGCAATTGARCTACCCACTTCTGCCTTCTTAAGGACAATTCCCAACATCAATTCATCAAAACGGGAAGACTCTGAAATCTCAATATGTTCAGCATGGAAAAAATAGCCTTCATCTGCATAGGTGATGCTATAATCCCTTCCAGAAGGTAGAGAAAGTAAATATTCACCAGTTATCTTATTTGATTTGGTCTTAGCTATGAGTTCATTGTTATTTGCATCAGCTACTTCAATATCTACTTCGAGCGGGCTTCCATTTTCATCGGTAACCTTACCTTTTACCAAGGTCAATTTTGGTTTGGGTGTGTCATCTAGAAATGTAATCATATAAATATCCTGCTTCCCGAGGCCTTCACCTCTCACCGATGAGTAATAGGCATGCTTTCCATTGGCGGCCAATACAAAAAACACATCGTTACCGGTAGTATTGATGGGTTCCCCTAAGTTGTTCGGTGCTGACCACGTTTTCATTTGCTCATCATATTCTACACTATAGATATCATATCCGCCCATGGAGTTATGGCCATCAGAACTGAAATAAAGTGTTTTTCCGTCAGGATGCATAAATACCGCATCTTCATTACCACTAGAATTTACTGTTGGCCCTAAGTTAATGGCTGGCCCCCAGTCTCCTTCTTCTGTGAGTTTTGACATATAAATATCCTTTTCCCCAATGCCCCCTTTTCGCGTGCTGATAAAATACATGGTAAAGCCATCAAAAGAAAAACAAGCAGCAGTTTCCTTATATTTCGAATTGATGTTCTTGTTCAATTTTTCTGGCTTGGTCCATACTTCTCCGTCCAATTGAGACTGGTATATGTTTCCATCTTCCCGATAGATAAATAGCTTTTGCCCATCAGGTGAGATTCCGGTAGCAGCATCATGTCCTTCCGTGTTGGCCGGTAGGCCCAGGTTGACGGCGGGCATCCATTTCCCATTTTGTTTTCTTGATACGTAGATATCCTCATAAAAGATATCAAATTCGGGATCTTTTTTCCCCCCGGTAGTATTTGCCCTTCTCGAAGTAAAGTACATCACTGCTTCATCCGCTGAAATCAATGGATGATATTCAGCAGATCCTGAGTTGATTGCAGCTCCCGCACTTTCAATTTTCACCTTGTTCTGGGCATTTAACATTTGAGTGCTTAAAAAACCAATGTTTCCAATCACCAGCAGCATGATCCGTACTATGTCAAAAGCTTTACGCTTCACTCCACTGTAACTTTATAGGAACGAGGGCCCCTGTTTTGAGCCTCCACGCCTAAGCGGGTTAGGATTAACAAATCGCAATGAGATCTCAACTCCTCCACGTCCACTACTCACTGTATTTAATTTCGACACATTTATATCATAAGAAATTCCCAAGGCATAATTTGCCACCTCAAGCAAAATTGAGGGAATGAAGGAATCCCCATTGCGATAATGGCCTCCAAATGACAGCGCAGTTTCTTTGATGTATCCCGTATATCTTGATTCTTCCTTAAGTCTATACCTAAGCATTGCTCCAAACGTTAATTCAGTGGCAGGGCCCTGGTTCAAATACAAAATGGATGGAAGGATAGACAAGTTGTTATTGCTCAGGCCAATTTGCCCGTCTATATAACCCACAATCTTGGAGTAAAGTTGCTCAGAGCTCGATGTAATAAATTCTTGTCGTGGATTGTTCACGTGGTAAAGCGCTATACCAGCATTGGTCATTAGCAGTTTATCCACTACATAATGCCAGTTGAGGCCCGCGGAGAAATCTCCATGGGTAAAGGGGCTGAATACATTGGTCTCTTGTGAAGCTAAAGAAGCGTCAAAGTTCCCTTTATCGAACTGATTGCCCCATTGCAAGGCAGAACTGTTGATGCTTCTCTGAGCAAAACCACCCTGGAGGCCTAGGGAGATTGTATTGGCATCATCAACCGCCACAATTCCAGATACAGATAGGTTCATTTGAGTGGTGGATAGTTGAGAATCGCCCGCTTTATCGCTAAACGCATAAAAGCCTACACCTAAGTAGCCCTGATCCCATTTGTTTTTTAGAATTGACATGTCATAAGAGAGGGCATAGGTTTTAAAGGGAGCACCAATGCTTTTCCACTGATTCTTATAATGGAGGGTAGCCCTATTATCGCCCCTGAAGAGACCCGTTAAAGCGGGATTGACCAACAAGGGGGTTTGCGAAAACTGAGAGAAATGCACATCCTGACTCTGAACAGTTGACGAAACCACCACAAACACCAAACAAATGATGCTGTACCATGCCAACCAACTGCTCCTTGTGTCCTTCATATTCTTGTCTATCGCATTTCCCTTATTTTGGAAAATAGCGGTCTTGTTGGCAAATGTTTTCCGAACTGAAAGATCGTTCCAGTCCTGATTATCCGATGTCTGATAAATAATTCGCTCCATGAATTTAATGTTTCTAGTAACCTAAACTGTCCTCAATTATACAATTGCCCAATTTTTATAGCTCAAGAGGTGTTTAAGTCGGTTCATTGATAATTTTATCGTACCAGCGTAATATTTCCCTGTTTACTTATTTCGTCACCATTCAAAAATGCTCCTTCCAGATAATATACAAATACTGCGGGATTCATTGGGCTCCCTTTAAAAGTGCCATCCCAGCTGATGTTAATATCACTGCTCTCAAATACTTTCTCACCCCAGCGGTCATAAATAACCAGGCGCATCCAATCTAACCCTTGCTCTGATATTTGCAGCACATCATTCTGGCCATCGCCGTTAGGGGAAAAGATATTCGGCACTCCCACAGCCAAATCTTGCGAAACAGTTACCAAAACAGAATCTATGCTGCTACAGCCATTGACATCGGTACCTGAAACAAAGTAAAGTGTAGTGACGATGGGTGAAGCAAGCGGATTTGAACCAGAAGGGTCATCCAAACTTGGGGCAGGAGTCCAATTATATGAGACCCCTCCACTAGCGCTCAAAAGAACACTCTCACCAAAGACAATCGTAACAAGTTCAGGAACGGCCACTATAGTGGGTAAATTATTGACATTTACCGTAACAGTAGCTGAATCTGTCACGCTACAACCCGGGTTGGTGACCAGTACTGAGTATGCTGTGTTAATAAGAGGGCTTACCGTAATTGAGGAACTTATGGCACCTGTGTTCCAGAGGTAAGACGCACCTCCTGAAGCGCTTAATGTTGCGCTTGCTCCAATGCAAATACTGGTATCCCCTGCTATCGCAGCATTTGGAGCAGGCTGTATACTCAATGTGGTCTCGATGATACTATCACATCCTGTAATTGTGCTAAGCGTATCAACATAGATGTTCGCAGTGTTCACCCAGGCCCCTCCCGGTAGTTGTATGCTATCACCCTGGCAGATTGATGTAGAAACTGGGATCAGGTATGATGAATCAATGGAAACTATTATGGAAATGATGCTGTCACAGCCAGTGATAGTGGTCAGCGAATCGTTAAAAGTTCCTGCAGTTGAGACGTAAGTTCCACTTGGAAGCTGCACACTGTCTCCCAGACAAATACTTGTTGGGAAACTGCTAAAATAAGCAGTATCGATGGTTACAGTCGTTGTGATTACACTGTCGCATCCTGTGCCGGTGGTGAGTGTATCATTGAAAGTTCCCGCTACAGTTACATAGGAACCACCTGGAAGTTGGGTGCTATCACCCTGACAGATGGATACAGCTACTGAATCGAAGAATATTGAATCAATGGAAACCGTGGTCTGGATTACGCTGTCGCAACCTGCGACTGTAGTCAGTGAATCTGTGAACGTTCCCGCAACAGCCGTATAAGCGCCACCCGGTAGTTGCAGACTGTCTCCCTGACAAAAGGAGGCAGTGGCTACCAATTGGTAAGTTGAATCCAAAGAAACGGCAGTAGAAATAATACTGTCACAACCCGCAATTGTTGTGAGTGAATCTGTGAAAGTTCCCGCTGTTGTTGTATAAGCGCCACTGGGTAACTGAACACTATCTCCCTGACAGAAGGAAGCGGAGCCTAGAATTAGATACGCTGCATCCACAGAAACAGTGGTAGAAATAATACTGTCACAACCCGCGATCGTTGCGAGTGTATCATTGAAAATTCCGGCCGTGGTCGTGTAGGCACCACCTGGCAGTTGTATACTGTCTCCCTGGCAAATGGATACAGTAGCTACAGCAAGAAAAGTGGGATTTAGAGAAACCGTGGTTGCAATTACGCTGTCACAACCCGCTATAGTGGCGAGCGTATCATTAAAAGTGCCGGCAACGGTTGCATAAGCGCCACCCGGTAGTTGTATACTATCTCCCTGACAGATAGATGCAGCAGCTAAGATGAGATAAACTGAATCCACCGAAACTGTGGTGGCAATTATGCTGTCGCAACCCGCCACTGTAACAAGTGTATCATTAAAAATTCCCGCAGCTGTCGCATACGTACCACTGGGAAGTTGTACGCTGTCTCCCTGACAGATTGATGCGGAAGCTGGAATAAGATAAACTGAATCCACCGAAACTGTAGTGGTAATTACGCTGTCACAACCCGCCACTGTGGTAAGTGTATCGTTAAACGTTCCTGCGGTTGATGCATAAGAACCACCAGGTAGCTGAACACTGTCTCCCTGACAGAAAGACGTGAAAGCAGAAATGGCGTAGACGGTATCAATGGTTACGGTCGTAACAATAATACTGTCACAACCTGCAACTGATATAAGTGAATCGGTGAAAGTTCCCGCCGTAGTTGCATAAGCTCCACCAGGCAGTTGCACACTGTCTCCTTGACAGAATGATGTGGCAGCAGAAATGACGAAAGCGGTATCAATGGTAACCGTAGTGCTAAAGATACTGTCACAACCAGCTAACGTAATAAGCGTATCATTAAAAGTGCCCGACGTAGTTGCGTACGTTCCTCCAGGCAATTGTACGCTATCCCCCAGGCAGATGGATACTGAAGAACTGGAGAAATAACTCGGATTGGTGCTTATGATAATCGTGTCCGGCAAACTCAAGCTGCCCGTTCCACTGTCATATACGCTTACAGTATAAGTGATCGCAGCCGATACAGCGGTGGCCAATGGATTGGCGATAGTGGAATCATTCAGAAAAGTACCAGGAGTCCAGTCATAGGAGTAAGGGCCGATGCCACTGGTAACAGTCGCTTGCAGTTGAACATCTACCCCGGTACATATGGTCGTATCGTTCCCTGCATCTACCACGAGCACTTCTTCAGCCAGCGCGAAAGGATCCGGAGAAAAGTCGTTCCATGCGAGTTTTGTCACGCTGGTAGGTGAGACGGTCACCAAGCCAGTGCTTTCCCAATCGATTTCCCAATGTACCATGGCTGTTTTAAGTTCCAATATATCCTTAAAGATAGTTAGGTCCGCGGCTGAAGTTCCATTGGTTCTATTGATCCGGTGGTACCAATTTGGGTTAACGGCGCCTATACCGGGTTGTTTGTTGGCTGTATTATATCCTTCTACAGTCGGATCTACATTGCCCATTCTAACCGTAAAGGTATGGGCAGTGGCTGAAGTTGGCGTGATTTCAACCGGCCGATACCTGGCCGTGCCGATTGAAGAGCCGACGGGGAATCGGTAGGTATTGGTAGAAAGGGTGGCTCTTGACAATCTCCCCGTATCCAAACTACTTACAAAACCAGTGGTTCGGGTAATTGCGCCGGTATCTACATTGGTTATGAACATGATGTTGCTATCCGTAGCCAGTTCCCTATCATTCAACCGCAAGGTATCTGTAACTGTGGCGTTTAATGTCATGGTTTTAATGCCTGTTCCAAGGGCATTCAGGTTGTTAAAAGTGGTAGACACGCTGCCGGTAAGCAGTTGATTTGCACCGGTCATGGACACCGTCCCCATAGTATCTGAAAAGGAACCGTGATTGACCCAGTCTCCATCTAATTCAATGCTACCGTGATTCTCTGTAGCGCCTGTTGGGTTATTGGTGAAATCACCACCCATGAAAATCAAGGTACCTGAAGTAACATACAATGAACCTGTATTCGTTACATTTTGGGCGGAAACAGGCCCAGTACCTAAGAATGAAATTAGGAGTGCCATGTTTATACAGGCGAGTGCTCTTCTCCAAGGTGAATGATTACACGGAGTAGAGAAATGTTGGAAAATTCGTGTAGTGTTATGTCCCATATCCATAATTATTTCAACTCACTTGTATAGTTTTATTCTATTTGTTTCAACTCAGGCACCAAGTTATGAACTGAATTGGATATTGGCAATGATCTGAAGGATTTTATCCAAAAAAAGAATTGTCGTGTTTTGGTATATATTTTCTCGTTTTGATGCTTTTCCCTTCCATCCAAGTAGTTTCCAAATCCCATTCATTTTAGTAGAGTTTAAGATTATCCAGATAAAAGTAACGTTGGGATTGCACAGTAGATGCGTTGGTGCAATTAGAACCTACAAGAAGTCCGATGATAGCTGAGGGTGCAGTAAAAGCAATCGTTCCTGTTTGCCAGGCTATATTATCTGGGGTCATGCCAACCGTTCCCAATAATRCCCAACCGGTTGTAGGTGGATCAGTTGGACATGTTGTTGCTGCATAAGGCAAATTCGTGCAGCTTGTGGTCCCATAGATGGCCATAGTGATACCAAAAGCGCCATTTGAATTGGCAATATCAAATTCAAACGTATAGGCTTGGGCAGGAGTGAGCGCACTTGAAAGACACAAACCAATATATTCTTTTCTTATCTCTATAGAAGGAAAAATCTTGTAGATATCCAAGAAGCCCGTGTAGCCAACTCCATCAGGTATTGGTGCTGGAGGCGGACCGTAAATGCCTCCTGCAGATGTTATACCGCACGTGTTGAAATAGTCCGCACTTCCTCCCGTAGAGCCATTGACCCAAGAATCAACACAGGGCATTTCTGCGAGCGTWGTAGGGCAACAACTCATATCCTCAAATGAACCGTTGGGCAAKAGGTTGCAACCCCCATTATTGGTTGCTGCAGTGGGACAAGTGGCCACTTCAAGCAGACCTGATCCGGAAGACATGATTGTCAGCAAAGCTCCACCACTAGTCTGAACATCAATCGTATTACAATGTGCTACCCCGGCAACTATCGGGTCATTGACCACATTGGGTACAACCACATCATGCGAGCAAGTTGGGATGACATTTAAATCCCAGTTGCAGGCTTTGTGCCAGTCTGTATCTGTATTACCCGTCCATGTAACTGTTTGGGACATGCCTGTCAAGCTGAACGCCATGAACAGCAATACRCCAAATAWTGATTTCAATARATGATGTGTCATTCCCCTTATTTGATGTTGGCTAGAGCCTTCAATGGTTGCTCTTCTATTGTTTCTTTTTGCAGATTTAATGCACTGTATACAACTGATAGTCGCTTCTCCAATACATCAATTCTGCTCTCCTGGTCTTTTAGGTCCTCTTTTTGTTGTTGAATGATCTTCTGCTGCTCTTTCAGAGCCTCAATCAGTAGCGCCGATATTTTTGAATAGCTCACTGCTTTATACCCATCAATATCTGTATTTACCAATTCTGGAACTACTGCTTCTACCTCCTGTGCAATTACGCCCAACTCCACTTCTTGAGACATGGTCAATGCATTTACATGTGAAACGGGAATATTGGACTCAAGGAGTTCTTTTTCGTCTTTCCATTTATAGGTTACTCCGCGTAAGGCCATTACTTTAGCTAGCGCATCGGTAAGTGGAGTGATTTCCTTTTTCAAGCGCACGTCAGAAGTCTCGACAATTCCATTTGATTTTAGGGTTCCGTTAATATGCAATTTATGGGTGGGAGTAGCTGTCCCGATACCGACATTGCCACTGGTTGTAATTCGCATCGCTTCACTATTTACCCAGAAAGACATAAAATCAACAGTCCCTGTGCTATTGATTTCAATGTAGTCATTGTTGTCTATGCCTCCATAAATCCTTCCAACGTCATTGCCTGCTCCATCGGCATTTCTGGAGAGTATGGCTCCTTCAACTTGCAATTTTTTACTGGGTGCCGTTGTGCCGATGCCTACGTTACCGCCTATATCCACTCTAATTCGTTCTGCATTATTGGTATAAAATGCAAGATCCTGTGCATCTGTAGTGCCCAAAAAGTTCGTGCCCACTGTGGTGCCTGAATTTCCGGATAAGTCCCAACCTCCGGCGCTGCTACCAGAAAAGAAGCGCACCCAGATAGGGACACCAGGTGTACCTGAGTTGTAGTAATATGCGGGGGTATTGTCTGTTTGGTATATCAGCAGTCCTGTGGCAGGTGAGACAATCGCATTGCGTTGTGCCATTGTGACACGGGTGATCAAAATTCCCCTGGTGGTGCTGGTTAATTCCAAGACGGCAGAGGCATCCGGAGTTGATGTACCAATTCCTACTTGTGCTCCAGCATCTACCCAGAAGAAAAGGAGGCTTATCAAGGTAACTAATGTAACGTTCTTATTCATCACTATATAGGTTTACAAATTAATAAATGGAAACATTCTCTTGGTTTAATAAATCATATTGATGGATGCTTGCGCTAATGCTCACAAGGGTAATATTTACGTTCTCAATAATGAAGCATGACACAAGACTATATATTCAGTACTCACCCATCTACTATGCAAATATACTATCCTAAGTGGCATTCGTAAATACGGTAATTACTGCAAATAACTAGGTGCATTACCCTACATTTTAGCATTCGCTCTGCCGATTTTTCATTAATTGTTGAATTTTAGTTAATCAATAAAGCTTCTTTTTGCTACGGGCATGAACAAGCATTACACATGCATTGCCACTCTCCATACCCAAATGTAAATTCACATGCTTGTTGGGCGCAGACATTGCAACTGGTCATCACTACGGTTATCGTATTTGAATTACTGCTTGCACAACCGTTAAATGCTCTTACCCTGTAATAGTACGTAACGCTGCAATCGAGGCCGGTTTTAGTATGGGAGGTCACGTTTCCTACATTCAAGTTATTCACCACAAAACTTGCAAAAGTTGAAGAGAGCGAAATATCTAGGCGATAGGAGGTAGCCCCTCCTACTGCATTCCAGTTAGCTGTGAACTCTCCTCCTGTAATTATGCTTTTAGTAATGCCAGAAGCGGCAGTGGCTGTAGGGGCAACCGGAGGAGCACAGCAGCCTCCATTATCGGTAGCTGCTGTGGGGCAAGTGGTCACTTCCAACTTCCCTGATGCCGAASMAKWAMTGKTSARSWMTRYWMCGGYRSYGSYYTGAATWTCRATGGTAYTACAATGGGCGATNNNASCGATTATGNNNGGATCATTGGYTACATYRGGTAYAAYCACRTCRTGGGTGCAAGTTGGGATGACATTTAAATCCCAGTTGCAGGTCTTGTGCCAGTCTGTATCYGTACYKCCCGTCCACGTAATGGTYTGGGCYATRSYKGWKAWGCTGAWMGTYATGMMCWSCAATACWMYAAATAATGATTTYAATAAATTATKGTWCATSGCTMCTTTATTTWGCTTCAGCTAYKRYTTTCACTGMTTTYTGCTCYTCYATRKTRTCCTTCTTCASATTTGWTGCATTGTATAYTTCASTKAGCTGCTYCTCCAARACCTTGATCCKTTGCTCYTGCTCTTTKACKGCYTCAATCARTAAGGCTGTTATTTTWGAATAACTAAYCGCTTTGTATCCGTCAACRTCTGTACTCACCAATTCTGGAATTATTTGTTCTACYTCCTGTGCTATTAAGCCCAACTCGACTTCWTGRGCGTTGGCAGATGCGTTTGCATGTGAARCRGGAACKCCTGACTCAAGGAGCTCTTCCTTGTCTTTCCATTGATAGGTTACCCCTTGTAAGGCCAATACTTTAGCTAACGCATCGGTAAGGGGGGTAATCTCCTTTTTTAAGCGTACATCTGAGCTTTCAACAATTCCGTCGGATTTAAAGGTTCCGATAACATGTAGTTTGTAGGTGGGGGTAGCAGTTCCGATTCCGATGTTGCCGGCGTTAGTTATCCGCAACAAAGAGTTTGCAATATATTCTGGTTGTGTTGCATGGTACCCTATTGAATATCCCCCTGAGGCTGCACCGCCATTATAAGGAACTCCAGCAAACCATTCGTTTTCTGTACCAGCGCTATTATCAATCCAAACACCACCGCCACGCGCCTCAATGGTCCTGTCAATCAGTACTCTTGCCTGCCAGGATGGTGCACCACCCGTTCCCGAAACCTTAATGGTGTTCGAGGCACCCCCCGAAACATCCAGCTTTACTGTTGGACTCGTTGTGCCGATTCCGACGTTGCCGTCTCCTGTTCCAGACACTAATAATACGTTACCATTGCTGTGCTGTATTCTGAATGGTCTTCTCGCGTTCCAGCCCCCAGTTTCCGTGTCAGAGAAGAGCAGGTAAAAATTCGTTCCATCATATCGATAGATCATCGATTCTCCACCGAAAGATTGGCGGAAGCCATCCGCGGCACCAAATGCGTGCACCCTAGTGACWGGGCTAGWGGTCCCGATACCGATGTTGGTTCCGTTATCAAATATCAGGCTGTTGCCCAATGTGGTGCCATTAGGTGTCCATTTTGGGACATAATTAAGTGTTCCAGAGCCTGCCACTCCACCCAATGAGCCAAGCGTTGGAGGAGTATGGTGTGCATTGGCATCGGCAGCGTGAACAGAAATATCCACACCATCAACTGTTCCACTCACAGCAATGTTACCCACTACGTCTAAAGGTTGAGTAGGGGTGGTGGTGCCAATTCCTACGTTGCCGGTTCCTCCATCAATCCTCATTCGTTCTTGTGGAACAACAATAGCGTCAGCAGTTGAAGCTGCGGTTTGCGCATTGAACACGATATCTCCATTCCAAAATTCCACATAAGCATGGCCATAAGTAGCGTGTGTATTGATACTTCTGACCTGTCGAGAAACAACATCTGCAGGATTCACATAAACATTTGATCCAAACACTTGTGATCTCGCCGAGAATGTCTCACCCCATCCTCCCCAGGAAGAAAGCCGTATGCCAGATAAGTCATTCACATGTAACTTTGCATCAGGCGCTGTCGTTCCGATACCGACATTGTTGCTCACTAGCAAATTCCCTGTTTGACCTGTACCTAATGTATAGCCAATACCCACAGACTTATTAAAGGTAAAGTTACCCCACCCATCAGAACGAAATAAACCTTCTTGTGATTCGTCCGTTCGACGTGTACTCACAATCGTTTCAGTACTATTCGCATATTTTCTGATTAGATTGCCTGCTCCTGCCGGTAGACGTATAACACCAACCATATGTAATTTGTCCAAAGGACTCACCGTGCCGATACCGATGTTGGTTCCATTATCAAATATCTGACTGTTGCCCAAAGTGGTGCCATCAGGCGTCCATTTTGAGAGATAATTGAGTGTTCCAGAGCCTGCCACTCCACCCAATGAGCCAAGCGTTGGAGGAGTATGGTGGGCATTAGGATCAGCAGCATGAGCCGAAACATCCACACCATCTACGGTTCCACTCACAGCAATGTTGCCCACAACGTCTAACTTTTGGCCTGGAGTAGTGGTGCCGATACCGACATTGCCATTGTCCAGATCAATTCGCATGTATTCAATCATGTTATCGTCTTCATACACTGTTCCGACTTTTCCGAAACTCAAAAAACGATTGGCTTGATTCGGCCCAAACATCATGGTTCCAAATTCGGTTCCCGTATATTGCAGCTTCAGCCCATATCGAACCGTTGTGTTATCGGAGTATACGTTCAATCCGTTGTTTAACGAATTGGCCAAGGTCTGAGAATTATTCCCCAATGAAATATTAGTAGCTGCTGTTGTGGTTGGGTGGTCCAGGTGCAATAATTCCAGAGGGGCAGTAGTCCCGATGCCGACGTTGCCGGTTGTATAATCCCAAGACTGTACCGTTCCAGATATACCATTACTATAAACATGGAGGTTTTCTGAAACATCATTGTCCTGA
>JAESRW010000182.1 GCA_016764395.1 Flavobacteriales bacterium | reverse complement strand
GGTTCTGTATTGGCAGTAACCGTTACGCTTTTCTTTTGGTTGCCTTTTTGGCTTCCAGGCTTGTAGTCCACTTCAATTGTACCTGTTCCCCCTGGAGGAATCGGGTCTTTTGGCCATTTTGGTACCGTACACCCACATGAGCCCTTAGCATTTGAGATAATCAAAGGGTTCGTTCCTGTATTGGTGAAGGTGAACGTATGCTGATTATCCGTGCTATTCTGTTTAATGTCGCCAAAGTCGTGGGCCTCATTAGCGAAATTCATGGTGGTCACGGGACCTGTAGGTTTTGCGATTTCAGTAGCTGCAGAAGCCAGTGGATTGGGCGTATTGTTTAACGCTTGAGGTAATGCAGCTGAAGGGATTGCACTACTTATACTTCCTTCAGACGCTGTAACAACGCCTCCTTCAGGTGCCATTACGACTTGCACAATTAAGGTTCCAGCAATCACTGCAAGCAAGGCAATCTTGATTTGCTCTTTCATATCATCCATAACTCAATTTTTTATTTTTATTAAAATAGCAGGAGTACAAAAGTATTAAGGAATTGAAAGAAATCCAATAGTACGTCCAGTATTGTGCACTGATTACTAAGGGACATTGATTTATTCCCCCTTTATTTTCAACGCTTTCTCAATGGTGATTCTTTGATTGTTTAAGAAGGCCACAACAAAGGCATCTTTATATCCGGTCCTCCGCATTTGATTTAGCAATACATCCCTGGCATATCCAAAATCACCAACACTACCAAAAGTGTACTTGAATAATCCTCCTTCTTCGTATTCTTCTATATTTTCAACCCCTTTAAAATTAGCGGGTGCCAGGTAAATCGGATCTTTGGATGCATAGATCTGAATCTTGAATGTCAGTACTTGCTCCTCAGGAGGCGTGACCTCCACGCCACCAGCTGTATCTACATCCACCTGGTCTTCCCCGACTCCTATGCCTACTTCTTCTAAAGGTACCCTTTCTCCACCTCGATAAGCAACAATAAACGCATCTTCAAAGCCCTTTTTCTTCATCGCTTCTCGATGTTTATCGGCGCTTTCAAAATCATTTTTAAACTCGCCGGTCAGGTATTTGAATAATTGATCCTTACTTGGAATCATTACCACGTCGTCAATGTTAAAGACATCAGTGGAAATTTTCGTGCTGAAGGCACCTAGCTGCACTCTGAAAAATACATCCGTATTGTTTAGTTGCTGTGAAGTGGACATTAATTTATTGACTTCCACAGAATCGTAGGACACCTTGTAATCCAGCATTGGTTCCCACAGGATAATTTTTGCGCCCTCTATACCTGTGTTATTCTCAATATTTCGCCGTGCAGCCTCTGCTTTATCAGGATTGCCATAGAGTTCTTGAATAAAATAGGTGGTGCCATCCTTCTCTTCTGTCCAAACTCCTGGCAATCTTAAAACCTCATTAATGAAATCCGGATCTGGGTATTCTCCAGGTCCGAACTGGCGCAACAACAGCGTCCAAACAGAGTCACTTTCAATAGATTCAACTGAAACCAAGGTGTCTTTTAGAGGCAATGTATCCACTATAGCCACCGTATCCATTACCGGGCAGCCTACGCTGTCCACAGACAGTGAGTCAGGTGTGTCAGGACATTGGTCAATGCAGTTGTTCACGCCGTCATTGTCATCATCAATTAAACAGGTGTCTATTTCTTCTTCAGGTTGTTCAGGATCATCTTTACCTATGTTATACCGCAGGGTAATAGAAGTATATAGGAATTTTTCAGGGGGTTCTCCCCCTTCTCTAATACCGTTTCCTTTAGCGCTCACATTGTCCAGATTGTCAGTGAACGTAAAATGCATCTCCGTTCCCAGGTCAACGGCGAGCCTTCGGTTAAAGCGGTATTGAACGCCAATACCCACTGGAATTGCAAATGAGAATTGAGAATATCGTTTCAGTCCATCAAGATTGGCCTCCCGCAGGTCAGATTCATATAGGAAATCACGGGATGTCTTTGGTGCGTTGGGATTGGTTCCAAGTTCTTCTTCGGTTCTAATAGTACCATCCTTCCAATAATAGTAGGGATTGCCATTGGCATCTAACGTATCCCCTTTAGAGTTGAAATTGAACCCTTCAACGCCAAATGATATGTACGGGTGAATTGGTATTCTTTCAGGAATAAAGTTACCGAAGTTATGAGAAAAGCTCAGTCCTCCTATTTCTACGGATGTTTGAAAGTTCAAATTCCGTGTATCTGATTGCTCATCTACCGTAAATCGCCCTTTTAAGAAGTAGAGCTCCATGGTGAGGTACCTGTTGGTCCTGGTGGATATTGAAAAATCAAATGCCAGATTGTCGGTTATTCTGCTTCCGGCCTGAAAGGGAGTTAGATCACCGAAATAGGTTAGAAACCCTCCTCCAAGGCCAAAAATTGGTTTGAAATAGGGCAAAGGCTTATAGTCATCTTCTATTGTATCATTGGCTCCCGCAGCAGCTACTCCTGCAGCTGCACCAGTAGGAGCATCCGTAGGAGTTGTGTCATTGGAAATGAACAAAATCGGTGGCGTGACGGAGTCCTGCCCGAGAGAGTCCTGAGCAAGTGCCTCAGAGCCAAATAAGTAGAGTAACGCAAAAAGCACCAGGGTGGAAATACCCAAGAGCCGCTTTATATGTTTACTTCTCCAAGTCATTAAAAATGTCCGTATTATTTGAATGTAGGCCTCCCTTCCAGCCAATAAAGGCATGAAAGTACTAAAAAGTTTGTGCTTCCTATCTGGCTACTTCAGTTATTTTCGGTCTTTAGGACATAGCTATACGCAAAGAAAATTATTTTGTTTGATTTATTGCACTTCTAACTGCAATTCGTTGTCCGTTGTGATAACCTGTTATGAAAGCACCGGCCACTCCTTTTTGATTCCGAAAGAGCGGCAAGTCTTTCTTTGCATCGCCGTAGGTAGCATACGAACGTACGGTATATTTCCAGAGGCCATTATGTGTTTCAGCACGAATTGTTTCTGAAATATTGTACTTTTTTTTGAGCTGATCAATATTGATCTTAGAGGCCGATGCAACTATTTGAATTCTGAATTCAATTATAGAAGCTGCTGCAGCGGGTGTTACAATTGTCTTAGGCTTCTCCTGTATAACGGGGACGTCCGCTTTAGTTACAGCTTTTGTCTCCTTTTTTTCTGGCGAAGGTGCTGTTGTCTTTTTATCAGGGCTCACCAATTGGGAAGCAGAAGCAGTTGTTATCTGCCTCTTCAGAGGTACTGCAGCAATTGTTGCAGGTTGCTTAATCTTAATGATCGTAGTTGGGATGATGATTTCCTTTTTTTTCTCTTCATCAATATAGGCGAACAATCCGTTTAGTCCTTTTACGCCGGAGTATGTAGGAGCCGTTGTAATTTTGAATTTTACAAGCAGGGTATCTTTACCAGGCATACGGTCCCAAATGTACTTGGCTCTTGAGTTGTCGGACATATATCGTGCACTGTCTCCCTCTAAAGAGTCCACTTCAAAAGAGGCGGGTATCTCCAGCTGCAGCTTGGCGAAGCTGGTATTTCCCCCTTTTGCTATAGCGACGGCAATTTCAAAAGCTTCTCCTGAAATGGCACTGTCTGGAGCAGACAGGGTCACTGCAACCTCCTGACCATAAAGATCGGTGAAGCATGATACAGAGAACATCAGGAACAATGAAATGCGAAAACGTTGCACCAGGTAAACCAAATTCGACAATCCTAGAAATTGGGCTTGAGTAAATACTGGGAGTAGAATTTATCAATTTGCTCCACGGCCTCATCAGCTGTATCAACAATTGAAAAGAGATCCAGATCACCGGCACTGATATTATTCTCTTGGAGCAAGGTCGCCTTAATCCAGGTTACCATACCCTCCCAATACTCTTTACCCACAAGAACAATCGGAAACTTGCCAATCTTTTTTGTTTGGATTAAAGTAATCGCTTCGAACAGCTCATCCATGGTTCCGAAACCACCAGGCAATACTATAAATCCTTGCGAATATTTCATAAACATAACTTTTCGTACAAAAAAGTAATTGAAATTGATCACTTTGTCTGTATCGATATAGTCATTGGCCTCTTGTTCAAAAGGAAGAACGATGTTGAGGCCCACGGATTTTCCTTTGGCTTCCTTCGCACCTTTATTGGCYGCTTCCATAATTCCCGGGCCACCTCCAGTGATAACACCATATCCGTTTTGGGTCAATTTGGATCCAATGGCTTCTGCCAGCTTGTAATAATTGTTGGAGGGCTTGGTCCTTGCTGAACCAAACACTGAAACGCATGGGCCGATCTTGGATAGGGTCTCAAATCCATCGACAAATNCGCTCAGTATTTTGAATATTTGCCAGGAATTGGACGTTTTTATCTCATTCCAGTCCTTTTCTGCAAATGCTTTTTTGATTTTATCTTCATGCTTTTTTGCGCTCATATGATTTAGTTTATAACCAACTCTTCTTTTAAATACTGTGCCGTAATACTCTTTTTATTCTTAATGACTTCCTCCGGCGTCCCTGAACATACAATTTTTCCACCAAACTTTCCACCTCCTGGCCCAATGTCAATGATGTGGTCTGCCATTTTAATAATATCCATATTGTGTTCAATGACGAGAACGGTATTCCCTTTTTTAACCAATTTGTTGAGAACAACCAGTAATACGCGGACATCCTCAAAATGAAGGCCAGTGGTGGGTTCATCAAGAATATATAACGAATTACCGGTCATTTTCTTGGATAACTCGGTAGCGAGCTTCACCCGCTGTGCTTCCCCACCCGATAGAGTGGTAGATGCTTGTCCAAGTGTTACATAACCCAATCCAACATCTTGAAGCGTCTTTATTTTTTGAATGATGGCAGGGATGCTTTCAAAAAACGCTACGCCTTGATTGATTGTCATGTTGAGAACATCACTGATAGATTTCCCTTTATATCGCACTTCCAGTGTCTCTCTATTGTATCGCTTTCCGTTGCAAGTTTCGCAATTTACATATACGTCGGGCAGAAAATTCATTTCAATGGTTCTCAAACCAGCGCCCCTGCAAGTTTCACATCTTCCGCCACTTACATTGAACGAAAATCGCCCGGGCTTATAACCTCGGATTTTGGCTTCAGGAACGTCGACAAACAGCTTTCTGATATCTGTAAAGGCACCCGTATAGGTTGCTGGATTTGACCGAGGCGTTCGTCCAATAGGGGATTGGTCAATCTCAATTACTTTGTCAATATTTTCCAGGCCCTTAATCGAATCGTAGGCAAGTGGTTTTTTGACACCATTGTAAAAATGCTTGTTGAGAATTGGATAAAGTGTCTTGTTAATTAGACTTGATTTACCACTTCCTGAAACGCCTGTAACACAGATTAATTTCCCCAATTGAAGCTCAAGGTCAACATGCTTAAGATTATTGCCATTGGCCCCGTACAAGACCAGTTTTTTCCCATTTCCCTTTGCTCTTTTTGGCGGAATCTTAATGCTCCTTTTGCCGGTAAGATAATCGGAAGTCAATGTATTTTTTATCGAATCAGGCGGGCCTTGTGCAACTATGTTTCCCCCCAAAATACCCGCTCCAGGGCCAATATCAATCACATGGTCTGCACACTCAATCATTTGTTTATCGTGCTCGACGACGATCACCGAATTACCTGCATCTCGCAACTTTAACAAAGCTTCTATAAGCCTGGTATTGTCCCTTTGATGCAGTCCGATGCTCGGTTCGTCAAGAATATACAGTACGCCTACTAGCTTTGAGCCGATTTGCGTGGCCAATCGAATACGCTGTGACTCTCCACCTGATAGTTCACGAGATCCTCGATTAAGTGATAGATAATCCACGCCAACGTCTAAAAGAAACTGAGTCCTGGTTTTTAATTCCTTAAGAATTTCAGACGCAATGATCATTTGTCTTTTTGAGAGTTTCTTATTCAGGGTGTTGATCCATTCAGCAAGTTGCGTTATTTCCATTTCAGCCACATCCGCGATACTGTAACTGTCGAGTTTGAAGTGCAAAGATTCTTTCTTCAACCGTTTTCCATCACATTCATGGCATTTAATCTTGTTCATGAATCCGGCTGCCCATCTCTTGATTGCTGGCGTTGGGGCCTCCTTGAATTGCTTTAGGAGGAAGTTAACAATGCCTTCAAAGCTCAACGCGTAATCAGTAGATATGTGCGTTGCTTTGTCATTTTCATACGACATGTTCTTTATTTTGAGCATGTCATCTGATCCATAATAGATGGTATTGAGGGCCTCTACGCTAAGGTCCCTGATTGGCATGTCCAGTGTGAAGTCATGGTTGTCGCCTATCGCTGCCAGTTGTTTAAATATCCAGTTGCTTTTAGCCTTTCCTATCGGCTCAATGGCTCCGTCATTAATACTCAGCCTATCATTGGGTGTAATCTTCTTTGGATCAATTTCGGAAATAAGTCCCGTTCCTTTGCATACGGGACAGGCCCCGTAAGGCGAGTTAAATGAGAACGAATTCGGTTCAGGCTCGGCATATGATATGCCAGTGCTGGGGCACATCAGTGATTTACTCAGGTATGTAGGAATTTGCTTGGTTTGCGTATCTTCAATATCTGATACCACCATGATGGTTCCGTTGCTGTGCTCTAAAGCTAAATTTACAGAGTCCGTAATACGCTTATTTGCCTTTTTTGACACCTTGATTTGATCGATAACAATTTCGATATCGTGTATTTTGTAGCGATCTATTTTTAGTTTGGATGATATTTCCTGAATCTCACCATCAATCCTTACTTTGAGAAATCCCTTTCGGAGAAGTTGATTGAACAACTCGCTATAGTGCCCTTTTCGACCAGATACTACGGGTGCAAGGATGAGGATATCCTCACCATCAAACTTTTCCTCTAACAACTGAATTATTTGCTCAGTTGTAAATCTTATCATCTTTTCACCCGTGTTATAAGAAATGGCTTCCGCCGTTCTAGCATATAGAAGCCGTAAAAAGTCATAAATCTCGGTGGTAGTGCCAACTGTAGAGCGAGGGTTTCTACTGGTGGTTTTTTGTTCGACGGAGATAACCGGGCTAAGTCCTGATATTTTGTCAACATCCGGCCTTTCGGATCCACCCAGAAACTGTCTTATATAGCTGGAGAAACTCTCAATATATCTTCGCTGACCTTCTGCATATAAGGTGTCAAACGCCAGGGAAGATTTTCCGCTTCCGCTCAGTCCAGTAATCACCACCAGTTGATTCCYCGGAATGCTTACGTCTATATTTTTGAGATTGTTTTCTCGAGCGCCTTGTATCTCTATATACTGCAATCCATTCTTCATGTTTCCTTCATCGGCTACAAGAACCTTCGGTTTTACATCAGCTGTGTTCTCCACTTCTTTAGTCTCAGGTACTTGTTTAACGGCAACCTCGTAACTTACTTACTTGATAGAATCAGCAGGTGCAATTGAGTCATTTTCATTATCGACTTTTACTGAATCTAAATGGGCTTCAGCTGAATCCAATCCAATTTCAGTAAATACATAGTAACCGCTATCAGGTATGCTTATACTATATGTTTTGTGTGACTTGTTGGGTAGGTTGTTTCGCCGAAGCCATGGGYTATGAAGTTTAAGAATTCGATAATTAATGTGCTGTGATTTTGCAAACGTAGCCAGGTTTGAAATGCTGGAATCTATGGAAATGGCATGTTGTGGTACCCGTTCATACAAGTCTTTCTCCCTGAAGTGGTAGCCATACTTACCAGGAGTTGACAGAATCTCCTTAATAGCAAGTAAGCGAAATACATATCTCGCTGTTTCAGTATTGAGATACAAATCGTAGTAGTTATCAGTTTTCTGTTTTTTTAGCTGTCTTTTTATTCCTTCCACACCCATATTATAGGCCGCTGCCGTTAAGGTCCAACTACCAAAATAGTTGTAAGCGGACTTTAAATATTTACAAGCAGCCTCTGTGGATAAAATCATGTCATATCGCTCATCTACTTGCTCATTTACCTCAAGCTTAAATGATTTCGCTGTTGCTTTCATCAATTGCCAGTAGCCGGTTGCACCTGCTGGAGAAACCACATTGGAAAGGTTGCTTTCAACCAAAGGGAGATATTTAAAATCATTGGGAATACCATGTTTTTCCAGAATGGGTTCAATGATTGGGAACCATCTATTCGCCCTTTTTATGTAGAGTAAGGTGTTTGATTGATAATAAGTGTTAGAAAGGAGTTCCTTGTCCAGTCTTTCCCGAATGTTCTGATCCTGGAGCGGCACCAACTCACCACAAAAATCAATTTTCTCTGGAATGTTTACCGCAAATATTTGATACTTGGAAAGGAAGTTGGAAACATATCCCTTGTCTCTGTCAGTGCTTTCAGAATAGAAGCTAAATAGTCTAAAAACTACGAGCAACAATACCAATCCTGCAAGAGAAATGAAAAGTCTTTTCCCAGCCTTAAGTATATTATTGGTCTTTGACATGCATCGTAGAAGTGTGTTGCTGCTCTCTCTTTTCTTTCCTTTTCATCTGATCAGGTGAGCTGACTTTGGTCGTGTAAAATAGCAAGCTAAACACTAATAAAATGTACGTAGAAAACAATGCTAAGTGACTATAATCCCAAGGGCTGATATGACGAATGATAAGATATACCAATAATAATGAGGCGGTGGAAATACTGATGAACAACATCGCCACCTTTCTATCTGAAAGTCCTAAATAAAATAGATGGTGGGTGGTATGGTCCTTCCCTCCAATAAAGGGTGAGGTCCCTTTCGAAATTCTATTGACAAACACGGTCGTGGTGTCCACTATTGGAATGATAAATACCAGCATCGCGACGGTTACATTCTTAGATATATCCAATAGGGATAACGAGTTCAAGTTAACTCCATCTAATAGGTCCGAAGATGCAATTACCGTGTTGTTTGGCAGATTCCAAAAGTATACGATACCGATGAGGCCTAGGAATAAACCTAGAAACTGACTTCCAGTATCTCCCATGTATATTTTTGAAGGATGCCAGTTGAAATACAGAAACCCAAGCACACCGGATAGAACCCCTATGAGCAAGAGGAAGTAAACATTTGAGAGATCGTTTTGAGTATAGATTACCAACATGGCCGATAAAATGATGAATACGGAAACCACGCCTGATACGGCATCCATATTATCTAACAAATTCATCGCATTCATTATGGCCACCACCCAAAATAAAGTGATGCCGTAATTGAGCGCTGTGGAGGAGAATATTTCGATGTAAGTGCCGGTGTATATTAGAATGAGGCCGCAACAGACCTGAGTAGAAAACTTTAAGAGCGGAATGGTATTATAGGCATCATCAGCCAAACCCATAAGAAAGGCGAGAGTGGTTGCTATTATCAGCCCCACCAATTGCTTATTGGCGATCATGTCGCCGGTGTCAAAAAAGATAGAAAAGGTAGAAACGGAGAGTAGAAATAAGATATAAAACGATATTCCACCGAAAGAAGGTTTAGCCGCTTCCTCCCACCGGATCATATTTTCAACATTATTGCGCATCCCCAAGGTTTTGGAAAACTTTAAAAACAAGCTGTTAATCAGGAATGAAAATATCGCCGTAATGACGAAGAACGCTAAGTACGTAAACCCTATATCTTCTGCTAAATTCATCTTCTTCTTATAGTCTGGTTCGCTTCTCTATTTAAACGGGCTCTTAAAGGTGGCAAAAGGCTCTCCCTCTAAATCTTTTTCAGATATTATGGGATTGTCAAATCCCCAGTCAATTCCAATTTGCTCGTCGTTCCAGATCAGCGTTTGTTCAGCTTCTTTTGTATAAACGTTGGTGCACTTGTAGTTGACAATGGTCTCGTCTTCGAGCGTAACAAAGCCGTGCGCAAATCCTACAGGTATGAGGAGCATTCTTTTATCCTTTTCATCAAGGGTTATACTGAAGTGGCGGCCATAGGTTTCAGAAGATTGCCGAATATCCACTGCAATGTCCAGTATACTTCCTTTAACCACACGAACTAATTTTGCTTGTGCATGTGGAGGCTTTTGAAAATGCAGCCCCCGTAATACCGATTTTTCTGATTTAGACTCATTGTCTTGTACGAAAAGTTCAGTATACCCATGCTCACTTAGCGCATCCTTGCGGTAAGACTCAAAAAAGTATCCTCTTTCATCTTCAAACACACGCGGTTTGATGACTAAGAGCCCTTTAATTGGTGTAGTGTGAATCTTCATTTTTGATCCTTCAAATCAATTTTGATAAAAACTAGGTTAGGCCGAATATCCGTTTCCAAGTAGGCTTTCTTTTAAGGTCAGATTCTTCATCATAATATCCGTATCCGTAGGTGTAGCCATATCCATATCCATAATTCAGTCCATCTCCATTGTCCGTATCAACTCCATTTAGAACCACGGCCAGGCTTTTGATCTTGCTCTCAGTGATAAGCCTGTCAACGTTGCCGATGTAGTTCTTTTTTGAAACATTCGCCCTAAACACATAAATCGGGTAATCAGCCTTCTGAATCATGCTTATCCCATCCGTAACAATTCCCACCGGTGGGTTATCAATAACAATTACATCGTAGGTCTCCTTGAGTACAGCAATCAACTCTTCCATTTTTTGACTGATGATGAGCTCTGAGGGGTTGGGTGGAATAGGCCCGGCAGTGATCACGTCCAGGTTTGGGATATTGGTTTTGTTGACACACTCCTCAAGCGTGTCCTTTCCACTTAAGAGGGTGCTTATTCCTTTAACGTTCTCAAAGTTGAAGCCCAAATGAATTTTGGGTTTTCTTAGGTCAAGGTCAATAACGATGACTTTTTTCTCGGAGAAGGCAATTATACCAGATAGGTTGATAGTCACAAATGTTTTTCCTTCGCCTGATACGGTAGAGGTTATCGCAATCACTTTAGGCCCAGGATCATTATTGATAAATTGTAAATTGGTCCTGATTGATCTAAAGGCTTCTGCAATGAGCGACTTTGGATTTTTATCAACCAATAGCTGGGATACTGGAATGTCCTTTTTATACGTAGGAACAATGCCAAGTATGGATCCTCTGCCACCACGTGTGAGTTCCTGTACGGAGGTGATCTCGTTATGCATCAGGTAGCTAACAACAATTAGTAGACCTGAAAATATAAATGCCATAGCCACGAAAAGGATTAATACTTTTTTGCGATTAGGGGATATTGGCGAAGATGGCGTTGCTGCCATTTGTAGAATTACATTCTTACTTACAAATCCAGCCTTAGAAATAGAATATTCCGCTTTTTTTTCCAGTAAATTAGTATAGAATTTCTCGTTTATCGTAAAAAGCCTAAGCAATCGAGCATATTCCAATTCCTGCGTAGGCAGGTTATAAAATTTGTCCTCAATGTCCTTTACTTTGGACTTCAGGGCTACTTTTTTTGTATTGAATTTGTTGATCAGTGCCCGAATGCTTCCCAAGAGCAGTTTTTGTTGAATCTTTATCTGGTAATCAACTGCTTTTACGCCTTCGCTTTCAGGTGTGGCGGTGTAGAGTATTTCTTCCTTTCTGGCTAATAATTGATGCAGTGACTGTACCAGGGTGCTAATTTCATCCTGAAATGACGAGCCAGTTAATGCCGGCAATAAACTGTATACATCTATTTCATCCGTACTGGCAATCATGGTTTCAATATCCTCCAGCATCGACGATTCCATTTCAAGATCAACTAGCTCATTCTCAATATTGTCAAGTCGTTCAACGTATACGGTGATAATGTCGCCCTGTTTGGTTAACTTGTTTTCCTTTTTAAAGTGCTGCATTTTGTTCTCCGTAAAGCTGAGCTTATCATATACCTGAACCAACTGTTCATCGATAAACTCAAGAACCTTAGTGGCACTCTGCGACTTTTTTTCTACATCATATTCGATAAATTCCGAGGCAATTGCGTTTACAATGTCGGCCGCTTTGGAGGCGTTGTTCTCTCTAACAGTTACTTGAATCGTCTTCGCTGCCTGGTTTAGAATACTTACATCCAGTTGGTGATAATACCGGTCAATTTCACTGGCTACGTTGTTCACTACGAAGAAATATGGGTTTTGGTCGGACTCATGACTCTGGGAGGAGACTTGTGCAAAGTCTTTAAACTCCACTTTTACGTCCAGGTGTTCCAATGAGATCCATGTTCCGAATTTCAAGGGTTTATTATAAACTACGTTGCCTACCGTGTAGGACGTGAAAATCGTTTGCGTTGTTGGGAAGCTGATGTGAATGGGTGTTCCTATAATAGCACCGTTTATGTTCCTTACCTCTACATTGAAAGGTGAAGCGGTATGCATTTCTGAATCTAATATTTTCCCTTTTGAGAAATAGGAGATATCCAGATTGATTCTTGAGAGTGCATTCGCTATGAAGGCTCGCGAACGTACGAGTTCGATTTCGCCGGCCACGTCTTGTTCATAAATGTTTTCCACGTTGAGGACCTTTTGAGCAGTGTTTTGAGAGGTCATCTGTAGGACAGCAGACGCTTCAAAGAGCAGGGGGGTGTAACGTAGATAGAGCTTTGCACCGGTTGCCGCAAGTATAAAGAATAACACCATCCATTTAAAATGTCTTTTTAAGATGGACAGGAAAACGCCTAGGTCGAAGTCCTGGGAGAGGTTAGATACCTTCTCCTGGTAGGCATTTGCATTATCTACCCCAGATGTAGCATCCTGATACATATTCGCTTTTACGCAGGCGGATTATTGATGATACTCCAAATCAAAAGAAAGCTGGTAACTAAAGAAATGATAGGAGTAATCTCTCCAAGAATAGTTTTTGCTACCTGTATCACTGGTTCAACATAAATAATATCATTCGCCTGGATTACCATATCACCATTTTTCATTCCCTCTATGGTGGACAGGTCAATTAAATAAACTTGTGGATTCTTGAAATCGCCACGGATTAGCTTCACCTTCCTGGCTTTTCCAGTGGTGATACCACCTGCCATAGCAAGGGCTTCTAAGAGCGTAGTATTGTTGTTTTTTAACTCCAGAACTGTGGCGTTTCCACCACCACCAGGAAATATGATAACCCTTCGGTTAGATACGCTCATCATTACATAGGGCTTGTTGTAATGTTCTGAGTAAATAGTCTCCAGCATGAGCTCCGCCTCCCGGAGCGTCTTGCCAGCAATATTGATCCTCCCAACAATGGGTAGTTTGACCAAGCCATCATGTTCAACAAGATATTGAAGTGTAATACGTCCACCTCCACTGACGTTCGCATTAAAATTGGTCAGGTCAATCAGCTTGAATCCGTTGTTTGAGAATATCCTGAATTCAATTACATCGTTATTGGCGATCTTGTATTCATATTGTGGTTGAGCTGGAACTTCCGCATAGGGATAATCGCGGCCAGTTTGCAACATAAATGAAGGTTTAAATACGCTACACGAAGAAAGCATAGCTAACAAGAGAAGATATATAAGACTCCTTTTCATTATGATTGGTACTGTGCTATTGCACACAGATAACAGTTTGCAAAGGTAATCAATTTATCGCTGATTTAATCAGATGGAAGGAGATTGGCGTAAAGAGCAGCTGTTTCCTGTGCGAGTCTGATGTAACTGTAGTTTTTCATCACCTGATTGACGCCCTCACTACCCATAAGTGCTCTCTCATTGGAATTCTCAATCAATCGTAACATGTTGTTCGAGAAGGAGCTAAGTGAGATGTCCGATAAGAGGCCTGATTTGCCATGTTCGATAATATTTTCGACGCCACCTACTCTTGTAGAAACGACCGCCTTGCCAGCGGCCTGAGCTTCAATTAGGCTAACGGGCGTGCCCTCGTTGAGCGAAGTGAGACATACCAAATCAAGTCCAGCATAAGCGAAGTCAATTTCCCTGATCCAGGAGGTGAAAATGATATCGACATCTGGGTGGTTGTCACCAGAGGCGTGTTTGGGATTGTCTGTGAAAACTTCTGTGCCGGATTGTGAAATGCATTGGAGGCCAAGCGACTCTGCAAATCCATATACGTCGGCCGTATCAGATCCATCACCTATGATAAATGCCTTGATTCGGACTTTGCTTCTCTCTTTAACTTTGGCAATAGTTTGAAGAAATAAAGGATGATTTTTAATTGGCACAATTCTGCCTATAATCCCGATGGCCACTTCATCTTTTTGTAAGTTGTAAAACGTCCTAAATCGATTTCGTTTTTCTTCCATGTTCGTTTGGAACTTGGAAAGGTCAAAACCCAGCCGTATAACCGTCATCTTTTCAGGTTTACAAATACCATGTTCTTCAACGAGCTCTCTTTTCTGTTCGTCACTAATGGCAATGATTTGCGAGCTTCTTTTGGCTAGGTATCGCTCAATTGATTTGTACAGGAATGTTTTAAGAGGTCCAAAATAAGAGTGGAAAACATGCCCATGAAAGGTATGCACAATGACTGGAACCTTCATTTGAATTGCCGCCATGCGGCCTAAAAATCCGGCTTTGGAAGCATGCGTATGCACAATATCTGGTTGGAATGATTTTATGATTGCTTTGATTTGTCGATAGGCGCTCCGATCGTTTGAGTACGTTATGGATCGCCTCATATCTTCAATAATTAGATAGTCTAATCCCAAATCGCGTACAATAAATTCGGAGCTGTCTTCCGATTCATCCTTTAAGCCACCAATCAGTTTGGTTTCATATTCAGGAGGGAGGTGTTTGGACAGATAAGCTGCGTTAAAGGTTGGACCACCTAGATTAAATCGATTGATAATACGGAGTACTTTAGGCATTTGATCCAATTATTTGAGAAAATACTTCTTCCACCAATGCTGAAACACGATGATGGCCCACACTGTTGCCGCACTATCTCCTGGGTTGTTGGAGAATAGTTTTGACCTTAAATTGTGGATGGCTTCGATGTTAAAAATACCCTGTTTCTCAACAAAGCTATCGCTGAGCAGATCATGCTCAATCAGCGGCCTTAAGTCATTCTTTAACCACTTCAATAAAGGAACCTCGAATCCTTTTTTGGGCCGATTGAGAAGTTCTTCCGGTAACAGATGTTTAAAGGTGTCTATCAATATTTTTTTACGTGTTCTTCCGTTGATCTTAAAATCTACAGGGAGAGAGAAGGCATAATCAACAACATGGTGGTCCAGGAATGGGGTCCTAACCTCCAAGCTATTGGCCATTGACATGCAATCCACCTTTTTAAGCATGTCATTTTGTAATACCAGATTGACATCGGTCAAGAGAACATCGTTCAAGTCACCATTTTTGCGAATATGACGTAAAAAGTGATCCTTTCTTTTTTTGTATACAAAAGCCTCATCGGAAAGTCGCTGGGACCTGGATGACTTTTTTTCCTTTAGTAAATAATTGGCTTCTTCTTCATCAATGATGCTTGCCCATCTCCAGTAGCGTAGTTTGTTTCCCAACTTTGCTCCAGTAGAGAATTTGCTTAGTTGCCTACTGAAATTGCCGATGCTGCCACTTCGCGATTGTGGAATTTTGTCAATGATAGGGGATAACCCTTTAACAAGTTGCTCCTTGATGCCAGGGTGACGCGCCTTGTATTCCGCCATGTGTTTATTGTATCCCGAGAATACCTCGTCTGCTCCATCTCCTGATAAAGCTACGGATATATGCCCTTTAGTCTCTTTGCATAAAATGTAAACAGCTATAGCCGATGAATCTGCAAAAGGCTCATCAAAATAATCTAATACAGCTGATAAGTTGTCAAATAAATCCTTATTGGATACTTCAAACACAGTGTGCCGCGTACCTGCTTTTTTCGCAAGTGACCTTGCGTATTTAGTCTCATCAAAAAAGGGTTCGTCCTTGAAACCAATTGAGAATGAGCTCAAATCGGATACCTTTTGTGCAGCTAAACTGGTGATGATGGAGGAGTCAATGCCACCGCTTAAAAATGTTCCAAGCGGAACATCAGAAACGAGCCTGCGCTCAACCGCCTCATCCATTTTTTTGTACAAGGTCTTCTGTGCACTTTTGTATTGATTTACTTCAACATCTACCATTTCATCTGGGTTGAAGGCTATGTTATAGTATTTCAAGGGCTCGGCGACCTTAAAGTTTTTGATACATATACTATGCCCAGGCTCTAATTTTCTCACATTTTCCAGCATGGTATATGGTGCAGGTACGTAGTTCAATTGGAGGTAACTGAAAAGCGATACATTGTCGATTTCCCTTGGTATCTCATAGGCTAGGAGCGCCTTTAGTTCCGAACCGAAGATAAATTTGTCTTCGTTTTGAAAGTACAACAGCGGCTTGATGCCATACCTGTCGCGGGCAAGAAAAAGACTTTGTTCTTCCTGGTCATAGATGGCAAATGCAAAAAAGCCGTTCACTTTTTCGACACATTTTTCTCCTTCCCGAATGTACAATTGAAGTAGCACTTCAGTATCCCCTTCAGATTGGAACTTGACACCTGCCTCCAATAAATCTTTCCTTACGCGCTCATAATTATAAAATTCTCCATTGTATACAATGGTGTAGCGTCCAGAGACGTCGGTCATTGGTTGTGCACTGGCTGTTGAGGTGTCAATAATAGAGAGTCTTGTATGCCCCAGAGACACTTTTTTATGCTCGAAAACTCCGTGGGCATCAGGCCCACGCAAGGACAGGGTTTTAATAGCGTCCTTGGTATTACAGAGGTCCCGCTCTCCTATGGCGTTAAAGGCGAGGATGCCAGCTATGCCGCACATTCAAATTGGGTTTATAAGTGAATTACTTCCCCGTATGCTGCCGCGGCCGCTTCCATCACAGCTTCACTCATTGTTGGATGAGGGTGAACTGTTTTAATCAGCTCATGCCCGGTTGTTTCAAGTTTGCGCAGCGCAACTATTTCTGCGATCATTTCTGTAACGTTAGAGCCTATCATATGTGCACCTAACAACTCTCCGTATTGTTCGTCAAAAAGGAGTTTAATAAAGCCATCTTTGTGGCCAGCGGCACTGGCTTTTCCAGAAGCGGTAAAAGGAAATTTACCCACTTTTAGTTTGTAGCCTGCTTCTTTTGCTGCTTTTTCTGTGTATCCTACTGATGCTACTTCCGGTTGGCAGTAGGTGCAGCCAGGAATATTATTATAGTCTAGCGGATCTGGATTATGGCCAGCGATTTTTTCAACTGCAATGATCCCCTCTGCACTGGCAACATGGGCCAGCGCTTGTCCTCCTATGCAATCTCCAATGGCAAATACGCCAGCTATATTGGTTTGGTAGAAATTGTTGGTTAATATTTTGCCCTTGTCCACTGTAATGCCAATTTCTTCCAGGCCTATTCCAGCAATATTCGCTTCAATACCAACTGCAGAAAGAACAATATCTGCTTCAAATTGCTCTATTCCCTTCTCGGTCTTGACATCGACCTGGCATTTTCCATCTCGCACTTCAACTTTTTCAACCGAAGCGTTAACCAGGACTTTCATTCCCGTTTTAGCGAACGATTTGGCCAGTTGTTTGGACACTTCTTCATCTTCCAGGGGAACGATATTGGGTAGAAACTCAACGAGCGTAACTTCAGTGCCGATTGTTTGATAGAAATATGCAAATTCAGAGCCGATGGCACCGGAGCCCACGATTAACATAGACTTTGGCAATTTGGGAAGAACCAATGCTTCCCGGTACCCTATAATATGTGTCCCGTCAATTTTTAAATTCGGCAATTCTTTTGAGCGTGCACCGGTAGCTATAAGGATATTTTTCGCTTCAATTTCTGATATTCCTTTCGTGTCATTATGTACGCTCACTTTCGTGGGGCTTTCCACTTTTCCAAACCCTTCAATAACGTCAATCTTGTTTTTTCTGAGCAGAAATTGAACCCCCTTACTCATACCGGCTGCGGTATCCCGGCTTCGCTTTACAATTTGGTCGAGGTGTGGAGTGCTTTTGGATGTCTCGATACCATAATCCGAAGCATGTTGCAAATAATCAAAAACTTGTGCGCTTTTTAAAAGTGCCTTTGTAGGTATACATCCCCAGTTTAGGCAGACTCCACCGAGTTCTGATTTTTCTACAATTGCCACTTTCAGCCCCAATTGAGAGGCTCGTATGGCGGCGACATAACCACCGGGTCCACTTCCTAAAACTACTAGATCATAACTCATTTGTGGGCTTGTGCTAAAGGTGATTTTAAGAGGGCGAAGTTAATAAAATTGCCGTGAATGGGTGAGGGGTGTAAGGGAAGTTTTTCGCATTCAGTTCGCAATCTTGAGTTTACAGAATATGATTATCTTACTAAAGTCGTTAACGATCAACAGATCAATGCATACAACTTTCCTAGAGGAAATGTTGTCATTTTCACCGCGTTACTAGAATTAAAGCCTCTATAGAACATAAAATTCCCCAAGACTTTTCAAGTGAAGAATTTGGCCTGAACTGGGAGCTTATAAAAAGTTCGCTCAACTCCTACACTAAGGATTAGTTTTGGCTGGTTGCTATTGCTGAAATTTCCACGTTTACATTCTTGGGTAATCCCGCTACTTCCACCGTCTCTCTGGCCGGAGGTTGTTCCGGAAAATAGCTGGCATATACTTCATTGATTGCGGCAAATTGCCCCATATCCCTAATGAAGATGGAGCATTTAACAACGTTTTCCAGACGATAACCTGCTTCCTGCAAAATCGCATCAAGGTTTTTCATTACCTGATGGGTCTCTTGCTCTATTCCATCAGTTATGAGCGCTCCACTGGCTTCGTCAATAGCTATTTGACCGGAGATGTACAAAGTCCCATTACTTTCTATCGCCTGGCTATAGGGGCCAATGGGAGCAGGAGCCGCTGTAGCATGAACTACTTTTTTATCTGTCATGATTTATTGTAACAATTATGTTAATATTTTATGAAATTGATCTCTTGTCAACGCCTCTTTTCTTTTTCATCCAACTTCCAACTTCCAGCATCCARCWTCCAGCATCCAGCATCCAGCATCCAGCATCCAGCACCCAACATCACCCTAGTTCTCCTCGCATCATTTTGCCGACGTAATGTGCTTCATAATTCATCACGTCAATGCTAGTTCAATCCGTTGTCAAACCACTGCCTTTTCCGAGTAAGTTTGAGGTCCTGAAGGATGCTTGACTTAACGCGAATGGTAAAATTATAACTCTGTTGAAAACCGAATGGGATATAGTTGAAGGCCATTTCCCAGCAGTGTAAATCCCTAAAAACATCAATAATTGTTGAGGTGAAAGCTTTGTTTTTTATATCATAACCTGATCTGAAGGCGATGCGCCATTTTTCTGTCAAGTTGAGCTCGCCCCTAAATCCAAGTGTTTGTACAAGATTGTGAGAAATGGAGTCCAGCGTGCGGCTGTTCTGATAGAAGTAATTGCTCGTATAACGAAGYGTATAKCYCAAGTTMACATTCCAAGGAATACTGAAATCGATGTATTCGTCAGGGTTGTTATTGATCATTTCCAACTCCTCTTTGGTACCCTTGTTGCTTTTCTTCTTCTCCTGTACTTGTTTTTTATTTTTGAACATATTGGGATCAATTTGAGTATTAAGACTGAGATTCCAATCTGAATCTTCTAATCGCGCAATTCTATTGTTCTCCCTCCACTCTAATCTGTTTACATTTTTGGTGATCCCTGACGGGTCACTTACAAGCACGTAAGGATCAAGACGGGCATTGTATCTTAGGTACAGTTTGTTGGAAAGAAGGCGTGTGTAACCGTTGACGAGAATAGGTGCCCATCTCAATGAATCCAACGCCATGTTGTAGGAAGTAGAGAAGGTCAGGTTCTCTATTAATTTCAGTTTTTTCGTTTGGTTGAGGCTGTCCTTTCTGGTCCTCACCTTCATTTGTACATTGTTAATGACTCTAAATGTAATCGATCCAAATTTTCCGGTGCTTGGTGAACCATAGATTCCTGTCCATGCGTTAGGACCACCGTTAAAGATGGAGTAGGTTTCGGTGCCGCCTATCTCATCACTCTTGACAGTTTTGTAGTATCCAAATTTGTTTTCTCCATAGTCTGGTCTGAAGCTCCATCCAATGCTGGGAGTAATAAGATGCCTAATCGCTGTGATAGGAAATTTCTTAAACTGCAAGGTCGCATAGATTTTTGTCCTCAGATCGGCCCGAAGGCTATAATCAGTGGCAGCTTGGAACCCTCTAACTGTATCGATTCGCACAAAACCTGGGTTGATGTCTGTAGAGTCGACCCATACTTTATTAATTGATTGAAAATACATTCGGTTGGTAGCGGTGAAAGATGGATTCAGTAAGAAATACTTGAGTATTTTGAATGACCCACCTCCCGATACATTATGTTTGATTCCATTATTGAAATCTTGMAGTGTAGTCTCTGTGAACAGAAGGGAGTCGAACGTACTAATTCGGTTGCTGGCATCCATTCGATAATTAAGTCCGAAATTGTCAAAGATGCYGCGCTTGGCGGCTTTTTTCCTGAGGTCACCGATACTCACTCGGTTAATGCTAAACACCAAATCTGGAAGATTTAACGTYACCGTTTTATTGATTGTATTTTGACTGTGACGTAGATTGGCAGAGAAATTCATTCGGGTCCAGGACTTACTGTACGAGACGTTGGATTGAAATGTGTTGGTGAGATAGTTGGCAGAGAAATTTGAATTGAATCGATTGTAACTGCTACTTCCCGCATTCACYTTAGCGGAAAATCTGCTGCCTGGCTTGGCCTTACTATCCTGATTATGGGTCCAGGTAATGAAGAAGTCTTTCTCCAGTGAAAATGTGGGAAGCTCTGTTTCCCCGATTTTAAATTCTGAATATCGGATACTGAGATTGCCATTGTATCCATATCGCTTTTTGTAATTGGAATAGAGACTGGCACCCCAACTTCCTTTCGAATAGATATCAGCTCGAAGCGCTAAATCCAGATTGTCATTCAATCCAAAATAATAGCCACCATCTTTAAGGAAGAAACCGGCAATTTGCGATTCACCGTAGGTCGGAATCAGTACCCCCGAAGAGCGTCCTTTGGTATTTGGAAACAGGCCGAATGGCAAAACCAGTGGAGTGGGTATATTCGCAATCGACAAATAAGCGGGCCCCATAATGATCTTGTCGTCAGGAATTATTTTTATAATGGTGCTGTGAATTGCGAAGTGGGGGTTCTCCTGGTCACAGGTAGTGTATGCTCCACTTTTGATAAAGAGCGTATTGTCTGAATACTTCATGGCCGTGTCCATGTGTATATAGCCTTCTCCTTCATGGGTAATCACATCCGTAATTAAGCCCTTCTTTGTTTTGAAATTATAATTAATGGTCTTTGTTGTGAATTCCTGGTCTTCATCTTTAAATATCGGTTTGCCTTGCAGTTCCCCTACTGAATCCTTTACACCACTGGCAAATACTAAGTTTTCACCCATATCCAACTCAATATAATCCGCTGATAAGGTGGTTGTCTCAAAAAAGACTTGTGCCTGGCCGTACAGGTATGCTTTTTGTTCTTTTATATTGAATTTAATTGAATCAACGGCAGTATACGTTACCTTTGATTTAAGGGCGCTCTCGCTAGTCAATGGCTTTATCAGTTGGACGGAATCTACTTTAGTACTGTCTTCGAGATAATAAGATGGGTCAATATTCTGTTTATTTAAGACAGGGGGTGCAGAAATAACGAGACTGGCCCCAAGTGCGTTTATTAACAACAGCACAGGGATAATTTGTACCAGGGGCCTGGAAAGGCAAAAATTATTAATGGTAATTTTGCTAATCAATGGTATACGTTGTATCTGGCCTGCCGCTGGTCAGGACGGGTCCAAAACTAATAAATCGAACAGTGCGTAAACGGAATTTTTTATTAATTGTTATTCTTTTTGCGGTGTGCTTCTCTGGGAAGATTCCTGTAACCAAGGAGAAGTTTCGCCTGAGGACTGTTGTAATCGACCCTGGCCACGGTGGCAAGGACCCTGGTACGCTGGGTACTGGCAGATACAAAAAGCATGAAAAGCACATAGCGCTCGCTATATCCTTAAAGCTAGGAAAGTATATTAATGATAATTTGGAGGATGTAAAAGTTATCTATACCCGGGATAGTGACGAATTCATCGGGTTGAAAGAGCGGGCCAATATTGCGAACGAAGCCGGCGCGGATTTGTTCATCTGTATTCATGCCAACTCCAACAATTCCTCTGCTCCGTACGGTACCAATACCTATGTAATGGGGCTGCACAAAGAAAAGGAGCATCTGGAAGTAGCCAAGCGGGAAAACTCCTCCATACTCCTGGAAGAAAATCACCAGGTGAAATACGAAGGATTCGATCCCAATTCTCCTGAGGCCAATATCATTCTTGCCATGGTGCAAAAAGAGTACCTGGACCAAAGCCTGGCGTTAGCGGCCCAGGTTCAAAAGCAATTTAAGGAACGGGCCAAACGAAGAGATAGAGGGGTGAAACAAGCAGGATTTATGGTGTTGCATCAAACTACAATGCCAAGTATCCTGATAGAAACCGGATTTTTGACGAATAAGGAAGAAGAAAAGTACCTTAATTCAGAGTCTGGCCAGGACTATATAGCATCTGCAATTTATAGGGCGTTTAAGGATTATAAATCGAATGTTGAAGATCGGATGAACAGAACGTTCCCAACCACTGTGGTTCCTAAAGTGGTGGATACGGTAGGTGCAAATACTGTAGCCTTCAGAATACAAATTGTAACCTCAAAGACTAAAATTGCGTTAGACTCCCCTGAATTTAATGAATTGGGTCAAATGAGAGAATATATAGCTGCAGGGTATTATAAGTATACGGTGGGTGATGAGCACAGTTTAGAGGCAGCTCGAAAGTTACAGGAAGTGGTGCAAGCAAAGGGCTTCAAAAGTGCCTTTGTCGTTGCTTTTGAAAACGAGCGCCGCATTTCGCTTGCGGATGCCATTAAGAAGACACAATAGAATCGGGCTTTCGCTTGATTTTTTCCGATAATCAGAAAGATAGAGACTTGAATATTTCCAAAGAGACAAAAATAGGTACGATCATCGTTTTAGCGGTAGTTCTCCTGATTTGGGGTTTGAACTTTCTGAAAGGAAAGAACATATTTGCTCCGGAGACAGAGTTTATCGCTATTTATCCCAGGATTTCCAGCCTGGTGGAGGGCAACCCTGTGTATATTAATGGATATAGGGTAGGGCAGGTAACCAAGATCCGATTTCATCCGGATAGTCTTGGCCAGATAGTCGTTCGATTCTCAATGGCAAAAGGCACTTTTCCGCTTGGCGATGACACAAAGGCTATGATATACAGCGCTGATTTATTGGGATCCAAGGCGATTGAATTGGTGCTGGGAAGCAGTAACGTGTTTGTCCAACCTGGCGATACGCTCCAAGGAACAGTTGAGATGGAATTAGCGGATCAGGTGAATGCCCAGATAAAACCACTCAAAGATAAGTCTCTGGAACTCATTCAATCAATTGATGAAGCCGTAAGAGTGGTGCAAACCATCCTGGATGATGAAGTGGTAGAGAGTATCGGCTCAGGCTTTGAAAGCTTTCAGCGTTCACTCGTCAAGTTCGAACGCATCTCCACAAATATGGATAATCTAGTCGCAAGTAATATGGGCAAACTGGATGATATCTTCAGCAAGGTCCAGTCTATAACGACTACATTTAACAATAATAGCGAAGCGTTGACGAATGTCATTCAGAATCTCTCTGCGATATCTGATTCGATCGCGAAGGCAGATTTTGCGACTACACTCAACAATATTAATGATGCGCTTAATGCCACGTCGGATATCATGATGAAAATTAATAATGGGGATGGAACAATGGGATTGCTGCTCAATGATGATAAGCTGTACAATGAACTGACGATGGCGGCCATTGATCTGAATATGTTGCTTCTGGATATGCGTTTAAATCCAGGCAAATACGTACCGTTAAAACGGCGGCGTAAAGTGAAGGAACTTGAAAGGGATTCAATCTTTCTTTGGAAAATGATGAACGTCAATGATCAAATCATTGACAAGACCCGAAGGGATACTGCACAGTAATTGTGTTTTTATTACCAAAGTCTCCTGAAAATAAATAGTTTTATCCTCTAGAACAAACGGTTAAAACGTGACGAAACAAATAGCATTTGCCATCTTTATGGCGCTCTCTTTAGGGCTTTTTACATTTACACTACTTCGGCTAGTTTCCTTCTTCAAGTTAACTAAAAAGGCCTTCCCGATTGATCGAATTCCAGAGCGGATCGGTATTCTGATGTTAGTGGCTTTTGGGCAATCCAAAATTTTACGCCGGCCGATGATCGGCTTAATGCATGCGTTGGTGTATTGGGGATTTCTGGTGATTACGATCGGTTCGGCGGAAATGGTATTTGATGGATTGGTAGGTACAGAGCGCGCCTTAAGTTTTATCGGGACTGCATATAGTTTTGTAACCGCATCGGGAGATTTGTTTGCCGCTTTTATCATTTTCGCTTGTACGGCTTTTCTTGTCAGAAGGCATATCATGAAGGTGAAACGATTCTCAGGGGTGGAGATGACCACCAAATCTAGTGCTGATGCAACTTTGGCGCTTTCTATGATCATGTTGCTCATGATTTCGTTAATCGGAATGAACGCAGGGTACTTGGCAGTACATGGTCAGGATGCGGTTGGTTATTATCCGGTAGCCGCCTACCTGGTGGATATGATCTCACCTGATAATGCGCACTCGGTTCTGGAAACGAACTGGTGGATACATATTGTGACCATTTTCGTGTTCATGAACATTTTGCCGTACTCAAAACACTTCCACATCTTCATGTCTATGCCCAATGTGTTCCTTACCAACTTAAAACCCATGACCCAACTGACCAACATGGAGTC
>JAESRW010000181.1 GCA_016764395.1 Flavobacteriales bacterium | reverse complement strand
AGATGGGATGGGGCCAAATGGACAAATCATGGCAATGGCGGCACCACCGGTGATCCGAGTAGCGGTACGGTAAGTTCAGCTGGGCCGGTCAGTGATTTTGGGGCGTTTGTGTTAGGCAGTGCAACTGCAGCTATCCCTACCGTTGATGATATAGATTTGGGAGCAGCTGCGGGTTTTGCGGTTTTAGCCGGTAACAACATTGAAACTGATAACCTTGTTGTGGCTGTTGGCAATGTAGGGGCCATAGGTTCAATAAGTGACAGCGTTGTAGCAACCGATTCAGTATTTGGTTCAAATGACCCGGAGGTGCAACAAGCAATTGCCGACCTCAATTCCGCAATAAACACTATAAAGGATATTCCTGGCTCCACTATATCGAGTAATTTGAACAGCCTGAATTTGAGTGAGGGTGTGTATGAAATAAGTGGCAATTCTAATTTAAGCGGCACCTTAACCCTAAATGGAGATACATCATCAATCTTCGTTTTTAAAATTGATGATACACTAAATGTGGATTCAGGAGCGGTCCTTGAGCTGGGCAATGTGAGACCCAATAACGTCTACTGGGTAACCTTAAACAGCTATACGACCATTGGCCCAAATACGAACTTCTCAGGCATAGTTATGAGCGGAGGGAATATGGTTAGTGCCGGTAAAAACACTGGGAGTTTAGCATTACTGTCAACGTTGGGAAAGATCACATTGGTGAATAACAGAAGATCGGATCCGGCGTATTTGACCTCAGGAATTATTATGCTCAAAACTGCGCTCTTAGGAGCCGATACTGTTATCACGACAGTGGGGGATGTAGGAGTTTGTGGAGATACGGTCACTTTTGAGATTGATATTGTGCTGACTTCAGTGCACATAAATGAGGAAATTATTATTAATATTTCCTTGCCACAGGGGTTAGAGTACCTCCAACCAGCCGCAAGTACCCTTTATACACTTTCAGATAACACGCTGTCTCCTGATATGCCTTATTTCACCATTCAAGCTACACCCCCTGATACTATTATGGATACGCTGGTAACAGTTTCATATGATGTGATCGCAAGATGCGGGGCCTTTGCAACTGATTCTGCCGAAGTTTCAACGACTGTGCAGTTCACCAATACCATTGATTCCGTAACTATTATTGACACCATCAAAGTGCTCACCCCGGTCATTTCAATTCCTCAGACAAACGGTCTTGTACCGGAATTGCTGGAAGGCAATGTGGGTGATACCCTGTGCAGGAACATCGTTATTGAGAACGCGGGAGAGGCAACGTTGTTCTCTGGTTTTACTATTATCGAAAACTTTGGACCTGCTATTGAAATTATTTCACTTTCTATTGACTCCATCTCGCTGCCAATGGATACTGTCGGAAATCAGCTTACGATATTCGTTCCGGATAGCTTATTGCCCTCTGGCGTGCTGCTGCCCCTCGAAGAAATAACAATTAAGGAATGTGTGCAGCTTATATCCTGTACCAGTGACTCAACTGCTGGAGCTTCAACATTTATTTACTTTTGGGAGTGTGACAGTGTGGTATGCCAGGAAGATTCGGTAACAGCTACTGCCAAGGTGCCTTCGGCCAATTTCGTTGACCTAAAATTTCCAAGGACGTTCTTAAAACCTGATGTCTGTTATGGACCAGACAATAGTACAAAAACGCAACTTGTTGTGAGAAACAGTGGGCTAGCACCTGCTCTTAACAGTAGTATTCAACTAAATGGCGGCTCCTTTTCCGCAATTACAGATCTAAATTTCGAGTATGTCAATGCATTAGGTGATACGGCGCCTGCTCCTCTAACGGCATATGGCTACAATCTGGTACCCGGATTTTGTAAAGATTCTGTGATTGATTTTGCCCGTTTCGACCTGGGGAATATTAATCCATTGGATAGCGTGATCCTGTTATTTAATACTACTACATGTTGCCCTTCGGACACCATCTGTGGTGAGGGAGCTAGCAGGTCGTTTTTCTTTGATTTTCAATACCAGGACCAATGTCGGGCAGATACCGACACAGTGCGTCTCCCCATACTGAGTATATTCAGTGAGGTTGCCAGTTCTAACCTCGCCTGGGAGAGTGGCCTCACACAATTGCTCAGCGACCTGTCATGCGCACAAGTAGACACTGGGGATCATGTTTTTGAGAACACTGCTGGCCTACGAAGGTGGAAAGGTGATAGCACAGAAGCCATTCTGGTGGTGTTTACGCTCGATACGGGACTGTGCTACGACAATTTCGGTAGCAACAGTCTTGTTTTTGTAAGTGATACGATAACTTGGCAACCCGATTCCATTGTTGCAAATATTGACTCTGCTCAATGCGGAGGGACAGTCAGCGGCTGGTTTCCATTGCCGTCTCCAACGGGGTTTGATTGGTCGACCGCCAAGTACCATATTAGAATCTTTGGCAACTGCCCGGCGCCACCAGCCGGCAATTTATCTTTGGAGGTCTTCCATGTTCCAACACGCGATACAAGCTGTGCCAGTCCATGCGTAATGTCATTGGCCTGTGGCCTGGTGCCGGTGAGCATTCAGTGCTGCGGCTGCGACCGGCACGGAACGGAAAATACATTCTATGAAGCTAAGCGAATTTCCTTGGGTGGGCCTGATAACAATAATAACGGGGTATACGATACTTCGGGAACAGTAAACCCGCTTGCTTTGGATATGGTCACGGTTGGGGACACTTTGCAAGTGCAGGCCCGTGCATTTGTGCAACAGCTTACCTATCCCCTCATCCCCACCTTTAGCGACACCTTGTTTAAATTCGCTTATTACAGCCACATGATCTCCAATGCTACATGTAGAGATGCAGTTACTCATCTCGATGCTCTGGCACATATCTACGATGCAGATACCACTGACGCAGGTTGTAATAGCTGTGCTGCTACTTATGAGTTTACAATTCCTGCCGATTCTGTATTGGTAAGTGGCGCTGAACTACGCTATGACATGAGTATTGACAAGATAATCGGTTACGGCGGAGTCCCCACATCCAATCATTTCGCTTTTGACGATTCCATTGTAATTTTCCCACGGTTTATTGTTTCAGATAATATAGGCCCTATAGAACAGGATTGCTTCACCGGCCCCAACTACATTTTTCTGGGCATTGCAGCTTCGCCAGCTTGCGATGATCCCGCCTCCAATGGCGGTCGGTGTGAACCGGATTCTCTTATAGGCGACAGTGTTGAAGACTGCTTGGGCAATAGATTTTCCCAGTGTGACTCTACAATCAGGTTTGCCTGTACCAAGCAAAACGGAGCCTTTAAACTGCTAGGATATAGTTATGCATCAGATGCGAAGATAGTCTTCGGATGCCCCTCCAGGACTTCTGTCACCAGCATTTTTAATATCGGTACAACAGGTAAAAATAACGATTTTGAAAACGAGTACCGGCACTTTGGAATTATGGACACGGCCATAGTGGAAATTCCACCAGGCTTTGTTTTTGATTCTGTGGAGATTACCCAACGCCGGCTCAATGGGAGTACAATGATCACTCAAAAAATCAATGATAATATTATTCCTGATAGTATCAGTGGCGATACAACCCTTTATTTTTCCTTATCAAAGTACTTCAGTACTTTTTCAGGTACCTCGTCTGCTTGCTCGGTTACCTGTATTACAAATTCCCTCTATCCCGGTGATGAAGAAGTAGGTTATACGGTGTTGGTGTATTTCCATCCCACTTGTTCAACCGCTTCAGATACCATCAACTTAGCGCCCTATGTCGGGTTCTCCCCTGCTTTTAACGCAGATTCGGGACAGGTTTTTGCGGGCAACCCGGGTTTTTCCCAGGGGGTTATTATATATAGGGCTCCTTCGTTTAAAATAAATGAGGGCATCCAAAAGGTGGATGGGGTGACACGGGAAGTATGCTGGAAGGGGTGGGATATAGAAAATAGAGGTGGAATTGGCTACAACTTTTGGATGATCGATAGTTCACCTTCAGGCAATATTACCATAACTGATCTTATTGTTGATAATGACACATTTCCAAAAGTTAATGGTGCATTTCAAATAGGCACATTCCCTGCTGGGCCCAAGAGTTCAAAGTCCGTTGTCATATGCGCTGAATATGCATGTGATACCCTGCCGAATGATAGCATCTATATTTATTTTGGTTGGAATTGTCCTGACTATCCGACCTCTATTTCAGATTACCCATGTCAGGCAGACAGTTTTGTGCTAACGGTTTGGCCCAAGATCTCTATTCTTCAGGATGATGTGGTACTGAGTTCGTCAAATATGGATATATGTGATACGCTTACCGTGGATGTAGCTGTTAGTAGTGCAGGGGTGGGCAACCTCTATGACATTATTGTAGAAACCGAGATTCTGGGAGGGTCCTTTATCGATGCAGCCAGCGCAACATTTACCTATCCCGACAGCAATTCAACTGATTCAATAACCCCGCCGATACCAACTGGATCCACATATACCTGGGATATTAATAATCTCAACGCATTTATTGCTAACAATGGGCTTCCCGGATCAGGGTTTACTGTGGATGACGATTTCACGGAATTCGTGCTTTCTTTTGATCTGGTAGGTAATTGTGACCTTGAGCGCGTAAATAGGGTTGTTACAAAGGTATACGGCATCACCAACTGTGGTGATATCGACTCGACAGCAACCACCAACTCGACGTTCACCATAAACAATTATCCGAGTGCAATCCCCAAAGCGCTTACGCTATCTTCAACGAATTTCTCCACCTGTGACAGCATTGCAACCATCACCGTTGAGATCGTCCATAACGATAGTCTAAACACTACGGATGCGAATGATTTGTTCAACTTCATGCTGCCGCCATGCGCTGAATTTGTGCAAGGCTCTTTTGTGGATAGTATCCAGGGCCCGACTGACTCCGTACCGGGCATCATTGGAAATACCTTAACCTGGAATCTGCTGCCTGGCGTTTTTGCCAATTCGGACAGTCTCATGGTTTTTCAGTTTGATATACAGATAACCGGCAGCACATGCGGAACAAGCTACATATTGGAAGGCAATACCACGGTGCCCGACAGTCTATTCTGTAAAATTGATACGTCGACAACTGATAGCAGTTTCTGCCAGTTCAATATTCCGGCCGGGGTGGACACGACCATCGCGACCTTGCCGGGACCATTAAGTCTTGACTCGGTAGTTATCTCAAATGGTAGCTGTAAGGATGCATGCGATGGTTCCGCTACTGCATTCGTCAGCGGAGGGGTTTCACCCTACGCGTTTTCATGGGCAAATTTAGATTCAACCGTTTTGGGTACCGGTGTTAGTATTGGAAGTCTGTGTGCAGATACCTTAACACTGATGGTTACGGATTCGAACAACTGCAACATAGTGGACACTGTTGTAATCTCAGAACCCGATATTTTAGCGGCCTTGATTGTAGGTACAGTAGATGTAAGTTGCGCTGGAGGTAATGACGGCACGGTTGATTTATCTGTTAGCGGAGGAACAACCCCTTACACATTTTTATGGAGTACAGGTGCCACAACGGAAGATATATCCGGGCTCTTAGTTGGGGCATTCTCAGTTACTGTGACGGACGCAAATGGTTGTACATCTATTGATTCTGCGATGCTCTCACAGCCACCTCCCTTGACAACTTCTGTCGTACAAACCCTTGTATCTTGCAACAGTTTTTCAGATGGATCGGTTGACCTAAGTGTCAGTGGTGGCTTACCACCTTATTCGTTTAACTGGTCCAACGGTGCGAATACCGAGGACCTCTCCGGATTGAGTTCTGGCATATATCACGTAACGGTGACAGATAGTTTAGGATGTAATAAAAGTAATGGGCTCCTGGTTGGTGAACCTTTGCCTTTGACCCTGAATTTTTCTATTACCAACTTGAGCTGTAAATTTTCTGGCGATGGAGCTATTGATATGGCTGTTTCCGGGGGCGTGTTACCTTATAGCTATATCTGGCTTCTTGGCGATACTACCGAGGATATCTCTGGGTTGTCCGCGGCGACCTATACGGTCACCGTAACAGATAATCATGGATGTATAGCCAATGGAGCGCCATCTGTAAGTGAGCCTACAGCCCTTGGTGTGACCCTTGATACCAATTCAACATCCTCTTGTTTGGCCACTAATGGATCGGTCACGGCTACGCCTTCCGGAGGCACACCTCCTTATACCTATCTATGGGACGACACAAGTGCACAAACTAACCAAACCGCTGCTGGGTTAGGTGTAGGGAGCTATTCGGTAACGGTGACCGACAATAATGGGTGTACACGCATTTCAAGTACCCTGCTAGAAAGTGTGTTTACCCTCTTCATCACTTCAAGTAATGTGGTTTGTCCTGGACCTAGTGCGCAGGGTACAGCCTCCGTTCAAGCTAGCAATGGAGTTCCACCATATACCTATCAATGGGATGACCCACAAGAGCAGACAAACTCTGTAGCTACCGGACTTAACGCGGGTATCTATACTGTTACTGTTACAGATGCAAATGGGTGTACTGTACCTAATACAACTCAAGTAATCTATGGAGGCCCATCATTAAGTACTATTACGCTAACAAGCGATCTGGATTTGACTGGGGCAACATTTAGTTATGAGCAAATAACTGTTCCTGATGGATTCACGCTAACTATACAAAATAGTACGGTGCAATTCCTTGGGATACTTCCAGGTCAAAGTGTTAATTCAGGTATTATAGTTGAACCGGGCGCAAAGTTGATAGTTGATAGTAGTAGCATTTTAACTAATTTACCAGGGTGCTCCTTAATGTGGCGTGGTATCAGGGTTACCGGAGCTGAGTATTTAATTAATGGCCCCAATGACTCCACACTTGGGTCAGTCGAAATAAAAGAAGGGTCCATAGTGGAGAATGCGCATACCGGTATTCATAGTGGTTGCGATTGCAATGATGTAGCTGGCCCTTTCCCTGGTATAGTAAAGATCAATTCCGGAAGCAAAATGATTAATAACCGAAGACATGTCCTAATCGGTAACAATGCGGCTACTGATGATTTCATTCTGAGGGGTGAATTTGAAGATGCACAATTTCTGTGCACGGCGCCGCTGATTGATACCGTGACATACAACGGAGAAGGTACTGATGAGTTTGTTAGGTTAATCAATCTAGAGAACGCGCAATTCCGGGGCTGCACCTTTGATAACACGGGCCCATTTGCCACGGACAAAAGAGGTACCGGTATTCAAAGCTATGACGGCAACTATACCGTAGATCGATCTTGCGATGTGCTAACGCAAAGTGGAGACTGTGCAGGGCAAAGAACAAAATTTGAGGGCTTAACGTATGGTGTTAGAGCCAACGACATCAACTCTATGAATGTAATAGAGATAACAGGATCTGAATTTATCAATGTTCAAAGGGGGATTTATTTGAGCAACAGTTACGGCTCCAAACTGAATAGCAACATTTTTGACATGCCGGTTTCTCAAAGTGTCTTTCCTTATGGTATTTACCTAGATGGCAGCACGGCTTATGAGGTGGAGGAGAACGAGTTCTTTACCGCAAATTCTCAAACCCTGACTATTGGTATTGTTGCGAATAACTCGGGTAGCTCAGGTGATGAGCTTTACCGCAATCAGTTTCATGATCTGGGTGTTGGTATACAAACGCAGGGGCAATCTGGATTTAACTCTAATGCCGGTCTCCAGATCAAATGCAATGATTTTATTAACGATGTTAACTTCTTTGACATACTGAATGTTACGGGTGACATTGGTAATCCTCAGGGGCAGTGCGATCTTGTAAGTTTCGATCCAACTTTACCTGCGGGCAATACCTTTAGTCATCCTTGCCTTTCTACTAGCGATGATATCTTTGCCAACTCCAGTACCTTTTTTATATACAATCATCACGATGATACTTTACGAACTCCGGAGTGTTTTAGCACTGTTGAAATAAATCCAAATGATTGTCCGGTCGACTTTACCCCTGCAACTTCGTGCCCTTCCAATTTTACCATCACCGGAAACCCCTGCGGCTTTGGCCCTGGCCCATGCGGGCCGGTTATCGTTAAGCTCAAAGGTAAAACAGCAGAGCTGAGAACAGCCTTTGACTCTTTACTCGATCGTGGAAATACTGCGGCGTTACTGGCCACTGTTGCAACCCAATCAGCTGGCCAGGTCAAAAATGTATTGATGGCAGCAGCTCCTTACGTATCTGACACAGTATTGCTCGCATACCTGAATAAACCCACCAAAGGAAAAAATCATGTATCACCGGGCCATGTTAAAGAGGTTATTGTGGTCAATTCTCCTGTGACTGGACCGGTGAAAGTAGCAACGGATAACAGAAATCTTCCTCCAGGCATACAAAACCAAATTGATGCGGCACAAATTGGAATTTCACCCAGGAGTGAACAGGAGTTGGAGATAGCTTTCTTTGAAAGGCAATTAAGTCTCAAGCTCAATTCCCTTAGCCGATTCTTCCTACATGACTCACTTACTGTGAATGGGGTGGATTCTGTGATTGATATACTGAAGAGCCAAGACGGAATTAACCGGGAACTACAGCTTACAGAAGCTTATATAGAAGCAGAGCGGTTAACGGAAGCGAAATTGCAATTGGATATATTGGACCTTAAAGGTGGTTTTGCCAACTTCTGTAAGATCAACAACATCATCATTGATATCTTGGAGGATAGTGCCGCGTTTGATACATTGATCGCCGATACCACTTTGAAACTTACTGTGGAAAATATCGCGGATGACACGCTAAAACATGGGTACCTGCAGGCCAGGGCGATCTTGTCAATGGTGTTTGGCACCAGGTTCATGGAGTATATTGAGCCGTTGCCCCAACAAATACAGTTAAAAACTTCCGGTGACAGTGAAAGTGACCAACTTGAGGAAACTGTGGATCTGATTTTGAGCGAAGAAATACAACAAGAGAGCCCGAATACAGTTCATTGGATCATGGTTTACCCTAATCCAGCGGATAAAACGGTTACAATAGATTACAGTCTCGCTGCCAATACAAGCAATGCAGAGCTTTGCGTGTATGACATTTTTGGGACAAAAGTATATCAGCAGCCCATCCCAGAGCAAAGAGGAGCCATACAGCATGACGTATCTGGTTTGCCTCAGGGTATCTACCTCTATACCATTACAGCAAATCAAGCTGTCATCAGCAAGGAAAAGATAATGGTAATAAGATAGTCAGAACTAAATCACTGGGTTTACGTTGTAAGCAAGATGACCAAGTTAACCTCTATATTGATTCTATTTAGCAGTTTGCTTGTATGGAATGTGAGCCTTAGTCAGCAGGTTTATTTTAATAGTAGATATGACTTTTTCAGCCTTGCTGAAACGGCAAGTAGCACAGTGGTTGCAGGCAGCAATTACTTAGTTATTGGAGGAACAAGGGACACTACCACATCTGATCTTCAAGTTGCTATACTAACAATAGATAGTATCGGAAATATCGTTTCGAAAAAATCCTTTGGGAAATCAGGACTTGACTATTACCACGGTCTTTCCGGTTCATTAATTAAAACTTTTGACGGTGGTTTTGCTTTAGGCGGAAGTGTTGATATAGGCAGCGTGAGCAATACAATGCTCTGGCGGTTTGATAAGAACATGGATACACTTTGGACCAAAACTTATGGAACGACTGTTTATAGTCAAATTGGTTATCAATGCAAGCAAACCCAGGATAAAGGTTTTGTCATTGTAGGGATTACAGATAAGTCGGGGGATAATAATATCCTACTTATCAAAACCGACAGCTTAGGAAATCTGGAATGGGATACAACCTATGGTGGTTCTGGTATTGAGAACGGGACTTATGTTAATCTTTGTGATGATGGAGGGTATATTATTGGCGGAAATACTACCAGTTTTGGCATGGGCGAAGCCGATACATATATACTCAAAACTGATAGTGTTGGAAATGTTCAATGGAGCAAAACATTTGGCAGTATATATTGGGATTGCGTTGCTAATGTAAAACAGACTTCTGACGGTGGCTATATTATCGGCACCTGTTTGGCTCAATTTATTTTATCTGGATCCTACACCCAAAGTAAAGCACGTATTATAAAGCTCGATAGTGCTGGAAGTGTAGAATGGGATACTCTTTATGGACCTGCACGCTTCCTAACTGGCATTATTAACATTTATGAGTTACAAGATGGCAGCTTTATATCTGTTGGACAAAGAACAGACAACAATGGTACACCAGCTGGGAATGGCTTCTCCGAAGGCATAGTAATGAAAATAAGTGCACAGGGAGACAGTTTGTGGTATAGAGTATATGAAAACCTAACAGGGGAGTTTAGTCAGAATTACTTATTAGACATAAAACCAACAACTGATGGTGGAATTGTTTCAGCCGGCTTTGTAATACCCTCAGACCCTAGTGACACCGGCACCCAGGACATGTGGGTAATGAAACTGGACAGCTGCGGGTGTGCCTATGCTGGTTGTGATAGTGCTTGCCAACAGTTGGTAGGCATTGAAGAAACCCCTTACCAAGCAAGTTTAACTTTAAAGATTTACCCTAACCCAGCAAGTAGTATGGCCACGGTAAGTATACCGAATAACGGAGAGGGAACAAGGCCCTCCTACGCAAATGCTTCGGTGGGTGAAAATTACCACTTAAGCATTTATGATATCACCGGCAGGGAGGTAGAGAGCTACGAGGTTAATCACCAACCCACCCTTACCATTAATACACAAGAGTTGGGCACCGGGCTTTATTTTCTTCAATTGAAACAAGAAGGCAGGATGCTGGGAAGTGGTAAGCTTGTAGTGGAGTAAGGAGTTTTTACAGTTTGCTTTCTTGGGAATTAAGAGGCCGGGTAAGGCATTTATAGGATCATTTGTTGTTTGATACTATCCTTTAATAAGAAAGCATCTAACAGCTCTTTAACGATCCGTTTTTTGTCATTGGAGAGATGTTCCACCTTTTTAAATTGGAGAAGCAGCTCTTTGTCCGAGATACTATTGTTGGCCATATCCTCGGTAGAACCATTCATTAAATAATCAGCCGACACGCCCAAGACATCACCCAATTTAGTAAGCGCTTGTGATGTGGGTTTATTCTCCCCCCGTTCATAGCGGGATATGTTGGTTACATGCATACCTATTTCTTTAGCCAGCTTGCTTTGAGAAAGTCCTTTTTGAGTCCTGGCCTGCTTTAACCTGTCTTTGAAATCCATCTGCCTATGATTATTAGTGCTTTGATTTGTAGGTAAAGTTAGCAAGTTTGACTGTTTTCAACAACCAGTTATAAGCAATTGTTGATAAGTTTTTGAATTTACGCATTCCCAAACTATCAAAACTTGCTAATCTTGTATGCATATTTGCTTATAACTAAATTTATTAACAATGGAGATCAAAGACATCAAGAACCGGCTGTCCATATTAGCAGTGCTGCACCATTACAACCTCTCACCCGACAAAAACAACCGTTTAAACTGCCCCTTCCACAAAGACAAAACTCCCAGCCTACAGCTTTATCCAGAAACCAACACCTGGACCTGCTTTTCCTCCAACTGTAGGGCAGGCAGCGGAGATGTGATCGACTTTATTATGAAGCACGATAAGACCACTAAACACCAAGCCATTTTAAAAGCTAAAGCGCTGCTTGGTACAGCATCAAAAGCAACGCCACTACCAGCAGTGCCCGCAACAACACCTCCAGTCGACCCCGACGACCCAAAGGAATATTTACCCAGGATAGCCACTGTGAAGAAAGTATTTACCAGCTTCTCTTTGGGCATCCACACCTGTAATCAGGCAAAAGAATATGTAAAAAAGAGAAACTTAGATCGCACCCTGCTTGAGATCGGTTACAACAGCGGCAAATACCATTATAAGCACAGAGACAACAAGCAGTTCATGGCAAGCCTGATCAAATACGGCATAGTGAGGCAAACCAAATCCGGCCATATAGCCTTTGCAAAACAGTGCATCATCTTTCCCTTAAAAGACAAAGCCGGGAAGATCGTCAGTATGTATGGGAGAAGCGTTACCGACAATGATAACGCAAGACACTATTACTTTACTACCCGCCAAGGGCTTTACCCCGGCTATCCTGATAAGGAAACCAAACAACTGATCCTTACCGAAAGCATTATAGATGCCGCCAGCCTGTTACAGTACCAACAGATCACCAAACAATACACGATACTAAGCTGCTACGGAACCAACGGGCTGACAGAAGAGCACACAGCAGCTATCAAAGAGTTGAAAAACCTGATAGAAGTAATCTTTTTCTTTGACGGGGACGAAGCCGGCAGGACGGCGGTACAAAAACACAAAGAAGCCTTGCAACAGCTAAGGCCGAAAACAGCCATCAGTTCTGTAAAGACACCGGACGGAGAAGATGTAAACAGTTTGCTGCAAGGACACAACCCTGAAATCCTCACCCACCTGTTAGATGAAAGGGTTTTTCTTTTTTCAACTGACTACGCCAAGGCTTCGTCAGTTAAAACTGAAAAACCTTCAGATGAAAAGAAAAAGGAAATAAAACCGGAGGGCAACAGCCAAGAGCCGCAACCCAATACCGTATTAGACACCCAAAATCCCTACAAGCTCAAATACTTCACCCCCACAGCCAATTACTATATACAAGGAGGCTTGAGGAATGAGCTCGAAAACATGAAGGTAACCCTGGTAATAGAGCACAAAGAGAGTAAACAAAAGAGCCGCACCAAGCTGGATCTATACGAGGACAAACAAGCAGAAAAAATAAGTAAAGAAGCGTCTGAAAAGCTCAACCTAAGAACCGACCAGGTACAATTGGACCTGGGCCGCCTCACCGACCTGTTGGAAGCGTACCGAGACAAACAACTAAGATCAGAAGAACAGCAAAAGCCGGTGATCACCATAAACACAATAACGACCAAAAAGTGCTATGACTTCTTGCGCAAACCGGGGCTTATAAAAAACCTGAACAAGCTCATAGGTAAGGCAGGGGTGGTAGGTGAAGAAAACAACCGCATATTTTTGTTCGGCATCGCCGCCAGTTATAAAATGCCTGACACCCTCCACGCCCTTATACAAGGCAGTAGCGGAAGCGGGAAAACTCACTTACTTATAAAGATCAGCAACCTTATCCCTGCTGAAGACTGTATCTGCCTTACAAGAGTTACGGACAGCAGCTTTTACAACTATGGAGAATACGACCTGGTAAACAAACTGATCTGCATGGAAGACCTGGACGGAATGAAAGAAGATGCCTTTTTAGCCTTTAGAGAACTGCAATCCAGGGGGATGCTCAATAGCAGCACCTCGGTAAAAGACAACAACGGGCAGATAAGGGGCTTTGTAAAAACCGTAAGGGGCCCGATCGCTTCAATGTCTGCCACCACCAAAGGAGAAATATACGAAGACAACATGACCCGGAACTTTTTAATCGCCGTAGATGAAAGCCAGGAGCAGACAGAGCGGATCATAGACTACCAAAACAACAAAGCCGCCGGGCTGATCAACACAAAAAAAGAACAACAGATCACCACCTTTATCCAAAACTGCCTGAGACTGATAAAACCCTATGAAGTAATTAACCCTTATGCCAATAAAGTAAAACTGCCACAAGAAGCCCATAAGATCAGGCGGCTGAACGAACTCTATCAATGCTATGTAAGGCAGATCACACTATTAAACCAGTACCAGCGAAAAAGAGACAACCTGGGCAGGTTGATAAGCGAACGAGAAGACCTGCAAACGGCTTGCGATATCATGTTTGAAAGCATCCTTTTAAAAATAGATGAACTGGACGGCAGCCTGCGGCACTTTTACGAAAGGCTAAAACAGTACATTAAGGATCAGGGAGAAAAGTGCGAAAACTACCTGTTCACCCAACGGGAGATCCGCCAGGAATTAAAGATGAGCAAGACACAAATGCAGCGATATACCTATGACCTCTTAGACCTTGAATACATCCAGTTATCTAGCGGCTTTGCCAACAGGGGCTATAAATACAAGATAGTTTACTGGGATGATATTACAGAGTTGAAAAAAAGGATAAAAGCCTACTTAAATGATCAGTTAGATAAACTAGTGACCCCTGGCGGCCCAAACGGTTTGGGTCACCAGAATGGCGAATTACCTGATAAAACAGTGTTGGCGACCCGTTAACCCAAAGGGTATTATATAAGGGAAACCTGTAATGAGCGAAGCCGAATTATGAAGCACCTGCCAATACAACAACCCCACTACCAAAGGTTACTGGAAGAATTTACCATCCATATAGAGCGATTGGGCTATAACAAATCGAGTCAGACGACCCTTCCCTCCCAGGCAAGGGAATTTTTATACTGGCTGGAACAGCAGCAAATCTACCGGTTGGAGCAAGTTACCCTCCGGCACATACAAGAATATTATAAGTACCTGGGCCAGCGGCCCAACAGCAAAAAGCCGGGCGGGCTGAGCAATGTGAGCCTGTGCCACCACCACTACGCCATAAAACTATTTTTTAACCACCAGGAACAAACAGGAAACATTACCGACAACCCCGCAAGCGGCCTTACAGTGCCAAAACCCCGGTACCCACCACGGCAAATACTTAACCTTAAGGAAATAGAAGAACTGTATGAAACCTGTGAGGACCTGAGAGACCGGGCCATGCTGGGTTTGTTTTACGGTTGTGGGCTGAGAAGAAAAGAAGCGATACACTTAAATATAAAAGACATCCATTTTARGCGGCAGGTTTTATATGTAAGGCAAGGCAAAGGAGGAAAAAGGCGGGCAGTGCCCATGACCGGCCAGGTAACCCAGGACTTGAAAAACTATCACCGCTATCAAAGAGGCGATTTACGTCAAAACGCACCCTTGTATTTTAGGGGGAAGTACCGGGACAGTGCAGACAACAAACAGGCCTTTATCCTGAGCAATATCGGCCAGCGGGCCACCCAGCACACCTTCTACGGGCGCATAAAANTACCTGCTCTCAAAGACCGGAATAGAAAAAAATGTCAACGCCCATAGCCTCCGCCACTCGATCGCCACGCACCTGTTGGAAAACGGCATGACCATAGAATACGTCCGGGACTTTTTGGGCCATAAGTTTTTAGAGACCACACAAATATACCTGGGCTATGCCCATACAGTGCTCACCTTTGCAAACCAACAGCGATGAATAAGCCATTGCAGCAATACCTCAAAGAGCGGCACAGCAAAGAGGGAGCAAGAATGTATTACGCCAATATCAGGAGTTTTTTAGAAACCATGACAGAAGCAAAAGCCAGCAGCGCCAAATACAAGGACATTATGGATTACATAGGGGTTTTAAGAAAACAGTACTCCAATCCCGGCACCATCAAGCACAAACTTCAGTGCGTCAAAAAATACTACCACTGGCTGATCCATACCGGACAGAGAAAAAGCCACCCTTGCAGGTACCTGAACCTAAAAGATGCCAAGAACAAAGACATCCAGCTACAGGACCTCTTTAGTAAAGAAGAGCTCGAACTGCTGTTAACCGAAAGAGAAGAAAAATATCCGAGCATTGAAAGGCGCAACCAAGTGATCATTACTCTGTTGATCTACCAGGCGTTGGCCAAAAGGGACATTGCGGGGCTTAGGATAAAGGATGTAAACTTAGAACAGGGCACCATCTATATAAAGCAAAACACCGTAACTACAAGGAGAACGCTGAAGCTCAGGCCCGAACAGATCATGCTACTGCACAAATACATGACAGAGGACAGGCCGGTGCTGCTAAAAAGAAATGCTAAAAGAACAGAGAAGGACAAAGAGGCGCTATTGCTCAGCAAGACGGGAATGGCAGATGATGGCTGGGGTGTCAGGTACCTGGTCAAAAAGTGCAGGCACTTATATCCCGGAAAAACACTCAATGCCAAAACCATAAGAATGAGCGTGATCACCAACCTTTTAAAAGAGGGCATGGAGTTAAGAGCTGTACAGGTCTTTGCAGGGCATAAAAACACTTCCAGCACTGAGAAGTACAGGCAGACCCAGGTAGAAGAACTCAAAAAGCAGCTTGACAAGTATCATCCTTTGGGCTGACGTAGCTTTATCTGTTTATGCTGATAGGATAAATCTTGAAATCACAAATTGTGATATCAAGTTGGTACTTTTATCAAATAAGAAAAATCATGAGTGAAAAATTAATCATACCGGACGAAGTAGTTATCAGCAAGATTTACTACATGAGAGATCAAAAAGTAATGTTGGATAGTGACCTATCAGAACTTTATGGAGTTGAAACAAGGGTTTTAAACCAGCAGGTAAAAAGAAATGAAGACCGGTTCCCCGATGACTTTATGTTCCAGTTAACAGATGAAGAGTGGAGCAACTTGAAAGCACAAAATGAGATGCCAAGTTGGGGAGGAAGAAGAAAACTCCCCTTTGTATTTACCGAACACGGTGTACTGATGCTATCAAGCGTACTGAACAGCAAAAAAGCCATTGCTGTCAATATCCAGATAATGAGAATTTTTACCAAGTTGCGTGAAATGCTCCTTACCCATAAAGACTTGCTACTGGAAATGGAAGCACTGAGAAAAAAAGTACAAGGGCAGGACGACAGGGTAGAAATGATTTACAAATACTTACTACAGTTTATTAAAGAAGAACAAACCCCGAGAAAGAAGATGGGGTTTAAACGAGAAGGAGAAGAATAGAATAGCCGTTCGCCATGCCAAAGGCAGGTAAACTTCACTCACTCACAGGAATCGTGCTGCATCCTGCATCCTTGGATCAAAGGTGTTCAGCGCCAGTCGTCAGCAAAAAATCACGCCAAGCCTTTGCAGCACTTGTTTTGATAATTGCTTTTAAAGGAAAAAACAAGAGCTGCAAATCCCTTCGGGTGCTATCGCAGCTTGTCATGCTTTTTGCTTCTCCTCCTTCTGCCTCACTCACAGCTACCTCAGCCCTTTTGGTCGCTTAGCTTGATTGTGGACTTGTTAGGATCTTCTCTTCCCTTAAAAGAACACGGAACAAAACCGACATGATCTTCCCATCCGCTAAGCCACCAAAAGTTCTGCCGCTGCTTATTGTTTGTGCTCGCCGGCGGGTTCGCTCAGACACTGCCAGTCGCCCTTCGGGACTTCTCCTGTCAGGCTTCGCTCACACTCGCTTACGGCTCGCGGGCGACCGATACTGTATCGCTTGAAATTACATTGACGTTAAACCGACATCAGTTGCTGTCTGATCAGTTGGTAACAGTTCCGCACGGAACAACAGCCAGTGCAATTAAGAAAGGATAGTGCGCCGTGCGTCTCCTCAATCGGCAGATCGCCTAACCCGATTTTATTGATGGATCGCCTGGCCATAAAACTCTCCGCATAGATCAATCAATAAAATAGGGTTGTCTTTTTATCCTTTAGAATCTGTATTTTTATCGGCATAAAATCACATAATATGTGGACTAATATCAAAGACCAATCAATCGTATCACCAACAGGAGACGGAAGCGTTGAATTTAAGTTTAAATGCAGTCAATGCGGCAGCGATATTGTGACTAATTCAATTAACATACCTGAACCAAATATGATGGCTGATAATTCATCAGAAAGTGAAGTCTGTAGAGTAAAAACAGTTGTTTGCGATACCGATCAGTGTAACGAAGAGCACGATCTTAATATATCGAATGGCTTTGGCGGTATGTATGTAAATATTGATGATGTAAACGAAGAAGATATTTACTATCAGTCAATTTAAACTACTCTTAATTTACAATACAGTTTAATCAATATCAGGTGATCTTTTTATCCTGATGCCATCTAAAAAGAAGTCCCCGGACTGGAAGCGGCCCCGGCCAACAGGCGGGGTTAACATAATTGGGTTATAGGACACGCGCAGCGATAGTGAGCATGTACTATAACGACGTTTTATGTTAAAGCTAGTAGGAAGGGAGCTCATTACAACAGCTCATACACCGAATCAATATCCTCATCATTGATACCGAGATAACGCCTTGTAAGGCGGTAAGAACTGTGGTTGAAAATCTCTGAAAGCAAAGTAATGGCCCGTTCACTATACCCGCTCTGTTCCCAGATATGCCGTCCGAAAGTCTTGCGTAATGTATGCGTAGAAAAGTTGTCAATATCAAGGCGGTACTTTACTCGAATGACTTTTAGCAATCGGTTCAAATGCTGAACAGTAAACACCTTGCCCGTATTACCGTTCAAAAAAATGAGTTCGTCTATGCGCTGTGCCCTGCACTTATCGAACAAACTTCTGGAGAGCTGCGATAGTTCCCCGTTGATCTTAATGCGCCTGCGCTTGGAAGTCTTTTGTTCAGTAATGATAAGATGCGCCTTAGTTAACAGATGGTCCCAGCGAAGGGTAAGCAGATCAGAGATCCTCAAACCTGTGTAAGAACCCGCAGCCACCAAAAGAGCCAGCTTGTGTTTACCGTCCCTGTTTAGCTTCTGTACTAAAACAAACATATCGTTCCAGTTCAAATAATCAGCCGTAGTTCTGCATCCCTGTAAACTCATGTTCTTAGTTCAGTTAGATCAGTTAATAACAAAAGTGAATACTCTGCAAACAGCGAAACGGTTAACGTGTTGAAACACAGCGAAAACACAAGTTCACTAATGACAAAAGTGAACCTCATTATTGTTGAACCTTTTTAAGGTCAAACCTTCCCAATCGCTGTACGATCATGTTTACCTGCATCGGTGTAAATAATCTACCGTTGGGCTTTCCTATGTTTTTGTACAATGGCTTTACCCACTTCTTAAAGGTTCGCAAGTCCACCCCGTAAGCTCTTGCCAGTTGGGTTCTGGTCAAGGGCGGATAATAAAATGGCTGTTGGTTGTTCATGGAGCTAAAAGTATATTATCGCAACACCACCCTTGATAAGAAGTGATGAGCATCGATGATAAATGATGATCTTTTATAGGACGAATCTACCGCAGGGGAAAAAGACAGGCATCAGTTCAGCCACGTAAAGGCGAGTAAAATCATGTAAAGCCACGTAAAGGGAGATAAATCGCCCTAAATACAACCTCACAACAGACAAAAGCAGGGCAAATACCGGACAATAACAGGTACGAACCAGCATCAAGTCAACCTAAACAAGCTCACATCATGCTTGTTAATGCTCGTTAATGCCTGGGAACATACAGTAAATCGTTCACTACCCGCAAAGCTCCCATATAAGTGAACTTCTTTTTTCAAATGAAAGAGAGATAAAATGGTATTTTTAAATCTGATAAACATGGGCTGCTTAAAATTATCATACTACCAGAGGGGAACCGCTTTAGGCGAAAAACCTAAATCTTTTTTGAGGGTAGTAGGGAAAAAGGCTGGCGCTCCAAAAAAAGGCATAGATTATTACGCATTTGGTTCTATTATGCCACAGAGGAGTGGGGCGTTTAATAGTACTTACCGTTATGGGTTTAACGGGATGGAGAAGGATGATGAGGTAAAAGGCTCTGGAAATAGCTATGACTTTGGGGCTAGGATTTATGATCCGAGGTTGGGGAGGTGGTTGGCGGTCGATCCATTATTTAAGGTTTATGTGCCTATTGCTCCTTATGCATTTGGGTTAAATAACCCTATTTTCTTTATTGATGAGGATGGCAGGACTATATTTGATTATGATAATAATGAGGTAACCATAACAGGAATTGGAACAGAAGCTTTTAAAATTGAGGGTACGAGTGATACAAGGCTTATCCAGCTTCTTACAAAAGTAAATGACCTTGGTCAGGAAGGTATTGCAACACTTGAAATGTTAGATGATAAGAAGGTTAGAGCCAATGTAACCACTTTTGATGAAAGAATGATATTAGAATTTGTTTCATCGAAAGAAGATAGATTAACTCAAGCTGAAGTTAGCGGACTTAATGATAGCGAACCAACCTCCAAACGTGATAGAAAAAAAACTGGATTTGAAGCGAATTATGATATAAAAATAGGTTCATTTGGTGGATTTAAGGGTGAGATATCAGAAGCAAACATCGATGACGAATTTGTTGTAATTTCTGATTTTAATGGTGAGGCTCTTAAAGATTTATCTTCCAGCATGAAGGCGGATATTGTGGCAAATGTTAGAGAAGGATTGGGACCGGAGAACCATGCGGCTCATATTAAATCATTAGAAATTATAGGTCCTAAGGCAACCGATTTTTATAATAATGTAGCAAATCCATTTGTGCAAAGTTTAGGTTCAGACGGAAAAACTGCCTACACGCTGATTTACGAAACTGCAAGTGCACGGGAGGGAGCTAAAGCAATTGCAGAGGGTGCTAGTATTGAGGATACTGATGCTCGCGCAGAAGCGGCTGGAAAAGTTGCGTTGAATAAGGCGGTGAAACAAACACTCCAAAGTGAAAAGACAATTCCACCAAAAGATGTTAATAAGAAATAGGATTGTCAATCTTTTTAAAAAAAACATTTGCATATTATTAATAGGTATAATATTCACATCCTGTGTGCCCCAAAAATGGATATTGTGTGAGTCGAATTCTTATAGTAAAAAGACTCGAATCCAACTCATATATGGTTATGGTGATCAAGAATTATACTCAATGGTCTTAAAACACAAAGGTTTAGTTAGACTTGCAAAGGATTTAAGATGTGAAAGACAACTTAATGCCAAATCCACAGGGGACCACCGTAAGATATATGGTAAAAAATTCGAAGTATATATCGATGATGTAGCAACGAATAACAAGAATAAGGATGGGATATATCAATTCTTTCTAAGGAGTAAGGGATTAAGAAAAACCTCACCTCAAGAGGTTATTACTAACTACTCTGGTACTTCCTATATTTTTTTAGTTTTGGACGGCAAGATTATTTATAATTATACTGATGAAATTGAAGGTGATAGATTTTATTCTCCCTATTCTGAAAGATTAAAAAGTATTATTGGAGAGGATGAATTGGAAAAATATAAAACTCCTCTTATCAAAGGAGTAATCTTTTATAGAGATGGCAAACCAAAATCTATTGTCCCTGTAAAACCTTCGACAGATTTTATAAAATAGTTTGGTAGGATCGTGGGTAGGGTAGTGTATCAAAATATCACCTGCAGCATCCACATCTCTTTCAAGCTCAGTTGAGCGTAGGAAAACACCAATAAAAGCAAGAAGTTAGGCGTTGCGTCCTCGCTACGCCTAAGTATGCTGCGCGCAGTACAGCTTGGAAGTTTACTCTATCCCCTCCAATACATTAGCCGTGCACTTCCCAAAAGCCTTACACAACCTGGTGTCCCGTATATGGGATATACTGTAAAGGTAACGGTTTTCAGAATTTTACTATCCCTACACCTTATTAATTCTCTTCCTTTTAGTTTCCGGTATCGCTTTCGGTAGGATTAGGACATTTGGCACAATCAAACTTCTGGTTTTGTTCTACTCTTTTTCTTCTAGCCGTGATTATCTGTTCTTTGAAACGGCTCTTGTGAGGCAGTGTACCTGTAGACAATACTTCTAGTGGGTTTAACCCGTATAGATCACCTTGAGGCCTGTTGTTAAAATCCTCCTGGTAAAATGCAATTCCATCACAAAGCTGTTTTAGGTTCTGTATATCTTTAGGAAACAGATACTGATGCTTCAAAATCTTGTTCGCCGCTTCAACCATACTATTGGATTGGACAATATCTACTTGCGCCACTAATTTTTTTACATTAGAATCTGCTAAATTGACAAATGCATCTACCTCCTTTTTATTCTTACTGCCATCATCCACAATTAACTCCACCACATCCGCTAGATGATGCAGGCCGTACCGGTCAAAAACCTCTCGAATATTCTCAAAACTGATACTCGCTTTTAACTCACTGCTCACTTTCCAGTTCAACACCGCACGAGAAAAATTGTCAATGATCAAATAAATATAGGCTTTGGTATGATCAGGGAAACGAAAAATGGTTACATCCATATGCAGTTTTTCAAAAGGCCTGGAAGCTTGGAGTCGGTCATAAGCCTTCCTGAACTTCTTTTTTGGCCGCGATAGTCCTAGCCATCTCAAGTAGTTATAGAAAGTAGAAAGACTGCAATGCATTTTTCCATCATTAAGCATCTTGTAAAAAATAGACCTTGCCGGCCAATGCCGAAAAGCATCCGTTACCATATAGCTCTTGATTGTTCTGACTTCCTGCCGCGTCAATTGTTGAGGATGGCGGATACGACATAAGCTGCTGAGAGAGGACCCACATTTTTTCAAAGACCTTTTCCAGTAATGGTACTGTTGTATAGAAATACCAAAGCGGTACAATAACCTGCTTGCCTTCCAGGTTTTGGGCAAACTTTCTATCATCTCCACCACCTTACCGCTGCACCGTTTCAATACCTCCCTTTTGTTTTTAAAAGAAGAAAATAACCCGTTCCATAACCCAGTCATCTGAATGATGGCTCTATTAATCTGGTACAAATGTCTTCGTGTGGTTACCTCCAGACTCACTCTTAGCTTTTCATCAAAATCCTGCTCGTCGTTCGCCCCGTTAGCTGAAGGTTATTCATAATAATAAACATAAAAAGTTAGGCGAACGGCTGTGCCTTCGTCTTATTGTATCTAGCAGCTTGTAGCTGCGAAAGTGTAAGTCAACTGTAGGTTATTGGAGTAAAATAAAAGTTATCGGTTCAGTCCCATCAACCCTGGCAATATGCGCTTGGGCACTTTTGCAAAGCGACCTTATACTGCCTCAAGGTCTCATTGCATGTATGCTTTTTGAGCGTTGGTATCCCGAATTACAGTATCAATCAAGAAAAACAGTTTGTCTTTAATAGCTGGATTAAGTGCTTCAATGTCTTGAAGGCGTTTAACTGTTTTTTTGTCAAACTTGGCATTTTGTCCTTCTCCAACTAAATAATCTAAAGATACCTCAAAGGCATCTGCAATTTTTTTAGCAGCATCAATAGAGGGTACAGCTTCCCCTCTTTCATACTTACCAATCATTACCCTTGATACACTGCTATTATTTGCCAATTCCGTTTGCGACCAATTTACCCGATCTCTTAAAAGTGCTATTATTTTACCTGTTTCCATATCTTATTAGATACTTATTGATGCTAAAATTCGTGTTTCTCACAAATATACGTAACTAAAGGGGAAAAATAAATCTGATATTTCTTGCACTAATGAAATGATTAGATACTTTTGTGTCTGATAAGGACAATTAATATTTTTTCATGGAAATCCAAGAGATAAAACAACAGCTCACCATCCAAACGGTACTGCATCACTACGGCATAACGCCAGACAAAAACAACATGGCCCAATGCCCCTTCCACAACGACAAAACACCGAGTTTTCAGATCTATCCCAAATCCAACACCTACTGCTGCTTCAGCTCCAACTGTTCAGCTGGTACAGGAGATCAGATACAGTTTATAGAATTGCAAGAGAAACACGGAAAACATCAGGCTATTTTAAAAGCCCAAGAACTGCTCGGCGTACAACCCGAAAACACAAATGGAATAGACAAAGGCGAATCCCAAAAGACAAGTTCAGCAAAACCAAAACCCATAGAACAAGAACACGATTATGAGCAAATCTTTACCAAACTACAACAGAACATCCGCAAAAGCCCGGACGCCAAACAATACATCAAGAAAAGAAACCTCACCACAGACAGCCTGGAATTAGGCTATAACGCCAGTGGTTACAGAGACTTGAGAAACTGCATCATCTTCCCATTAAAAGACAAACACAATAAAGTAGTGAGTATGTACGGCAGAAGCATTACCAATAATGGAACAGCAAAACATTACTACACCAAAAACAGAAAAGGGCTTTACCCCGGCTATCCAAAACCAGACACCCGAAAACTCATTCTAACTGAAAGCATTATCGATGCCGCTACACTACTACAAGAAGAATCAATTTCCCAGGAATATGAAGTACTGGCACTCTACGGAACCAATGGCCTAACCCCGGAACACAAAGGAGCAATACGAAATCTAAAACACTTAAAAGAAATAGTGCTGTGGATGGATGGAGACCGGGCAGGAGAGAAAGCAGCAGAAAAATACCGGGAATCAATTACCCAACTCACCTGTGGTGAGCAAAGTCGAACCATAAATCCAAAATCATGATACAGATCAGTACCGTACAAACTCCACAAGGAGAGGACATCAATAGTTTACTACAGGGCCATGATGCAAGTATTCTGGAAGACCTATTGGAGAACAGGAAGCCCTATCTGAATGGAACAGAATTATCTCTTTCAATTGAGACAAAGAACCCAAACAACAGCGGTACTAACTCAACTGAAAAGAAAGAAATTGAAGTTCAGGAGGGCTTTTTAAACACCTCCAACCCCGACTACATCACCTATAAAAAAGAGAACCTGAAGTTTACCCTGCTTGGCGGTATCAGCTTACAACAAATCGACAGATTGCGCGTCACCCTAAAACTCAATATTGAACCCCAACTCAGCCCCCTTCAAAGCATCCGACACAACATCGACCTGTACAATGACGACCAGGTAGAAAAGTTTGCAAGAAAAGCCGCCGAGAAACTGGAAATGGGCACTAGTCAAATCCTCCAGGCCACGGCCGAGCTGATCGAAACTTTAGAGCAATACCGCCTCAGTAAGATCGAGAGTCAAAAAGACAGGACACCCAAACGAAGGATCCTCAACCAAGAGCGAAAAAAAGCAGCCCTGGCATACCTTAAAAAACCAAAGCTTCTAAAAAGAACAAGCGCAGACATTGGCAAAAGCGGTGTAATCGGCGAAGAAATCAACCGGCTGCTGATGTACCTCGTCTTTACCTCAAGACTAAGAGAAAAACCCCTGCACATCATTAGCCTGGGAGCCAGCGGAACCGGCAAAACCCACCTCCAGGAGAAAATAGCCGAACTCATTCCCGATCAAGATAAACTCGAAATCACCGTCCTCAGTGATAACGCCTTCTACTATTTCGGTCAAAAAGAACTAAAAAATAAACTCGTCCTTATCGAAGACATGGACGGAGCAGAAAACGTATTGCTTCCCTTGCGAGAACTGATGAGTAAAATGCAGATCAGTAAACCCGTAGTTGTCAAAAACTCCAAAGGGAACATGCAAACCATAAGAATAAAAGTAGAAGGCCCGAACAGC
>JAESRW010000180.1 GCA_016764395.1 Flavobacteriales bacterium | reverse complement strand
TTCAAAGGAGTGGTTTCTATTGATGAGCAGCTAAGTAAGGGCATCTACACAGTAACCCTTATCAGTAGGGGAGAGGTGTTGAAGACTTTGAAGGTGGTGAAGGCGTAAAGTTTACGTGTATTGCACGTTCGTTTGCTACACCGTATCTTTTGCAGGACCTGGTGGAGCTAGATTTACTTATTCTTCTGCTTCATAAGTTCTATGGTCTCTTCAGACAAGTACAAAGAGTAGTCGGTTTTCTCCAAGTCAGTTTGACTAAGTTTTCTTAGCTTGAAATCGACTTGGTAATCAATACATGATGAAATGGTCAAATCCACCATTTCGGAAATTGCATAACCATACTTCACTGCCACTACTTTGTATTGCTGTAGGCCCAATGGAGACACTATAGAACGTCCATTAAAGTCGGTTGGAGAACTCGCCATGATGGTCTTCTTACCTAGAACAAATACTTCGGTGTAGAAAATTGGATTTCCATCTTCATCTGTTATCATACTCTTGATTCGAGAATGGCAAACGCAATTAATCCTATTCCAACTTGAATGTTTAGTTTCAAATGCCTGTCCAGAATTGAAACTTATTATCAGGCAGAGTAGAATTCCTGAAAAGTGTGAAGGTATGTTCTTCGCTATAATTCTGAGCGTTTCATAGTTGGGCATGGTTATTTTTATTTTATTATGTCTTTCTCTGTCTCCTAGAAAGCCGCATTACCAACCGCTCTATCTTATTCTCTCTGCCTTATAGAATCCATCAAAATTCACAGGTGCTGATGAGTGCCTTCATATTTGAGTTTTTTCTGTGCGAGTACTGAGTAAATGCTTGCTAATACCATGACGGTAATGGTAAATAGATATTTCATGCGAACGATTTATGCTTTACTAACCGGTTCCATCCCTACACCTGCACCCCAATAACACAAATGTCATCGATCTGTTCGGTATCTTCTTTCCAGTTTTCAATGCTCATGTTAATGCTGTTTCCCTGGTTTTCAATGGCCGTTGTCTGAATGGCGTCCAGGAATTTCAACACTCGTTTCGGGCCGAATTTCTTATTTCTTGGCCCACCAAACTGATCTTGCCAGCCATCGCTACAAGTGTATAAACGATCACCCTCCTTCAAAAGAATCTCGTGGGTGGTAAAAGCCAGTTCCTTTCCAGAGAAAGCGGATATAGGTTGTCTGTCAGTTTTGAACTCTACCAAATCATCTTCATAATAGCGCACCGAGTCATCTGAATCCGAATTTGGTCGAACTCCCTTACGATAGAGGTACAACGAGTTGTAGGCTCCGGCAAAGTCCAACATGTTCTTTTTCTTATCCCACAAACAGATCACCCCATCCATACCATCTTTGGCATGGCTTTCATCTCCACTACTCAGCGCGCTAATAATTCCGGCCTTTAGCATGTCCAGAATTTTCCCGGGTTTGGTAACCTGTTTTTCAATGATGATCTCATTGAGCAGGCTACTGCAAATCATACTCATAAATGCACCAGGAACACCATGGCCCGTGCAATCGGCAACCATCCATATTACCTGCGACTCTGAGATCGCATAAACCCAGTAGAAGTCGCCACTAACGATGTCCTTGGGTTTGAAAAGAATGAAATGATCATTTAAATGGTAGTTGCAATAATCTTGAGAAGGTAGAATGGCTTGTTGTATCCGTTGTGCATATCGAATGCTGTCGGTAATATCTTTGTTTTTATCCTCGATAATCGCGTGCTGTTCCGTGATTTCCTTATGCGCCGTAAGCAGGACAGACTGCTGATCTTCAATGGTGTGTTTTTGTTTTTTGATAAGTCTGAATCTGGTATAAAGGATAATAGCGAACAAAAAAACCAGGCCCAGTCCACCTGTTAGGATCAAATTCATAGTGTTCCTCCTGGCAATTTCTTCTTCTTGCAGGGCGATCATCTGCTTATTCTTCTCACTCTCGTATTTTTGCTGTATTTCGGTGATTTGTGCATGTGTCTCCTTGTTGAGAAGACTGTCCTTCATAATGGTGTTCAGACGCAAGTAGTTAAAAGCCTTCTCCCATTCCTCCTTGCGCATGTGCAGAATGCTCAATGACCTTGTTGCTCGTTCAATGATCTTTGGATTACCTCCGGGCCCACTCAATTCCAAAGAACGCTTGCTGTAAGCTATCGCGGTATCAATCTGGCCGGTCTCACTATATATATCACCAATATTATTGAGCGTATTGGCTAACCCTTTTACTGAGCCAATCTCCTCCTGAATCTTGACACATTTCAAAAAGTATTCAAGTGCCTTCTTACTATGGCCTTCGGTTTGGTAGATCATCCCCACATTATTCAATGAGTTGGCGATACCATCCTTATCGTTAATCTCTCTTCTAATTTGCAAGCTCTCCTTATAATACTCCATCGCTTTATTCAACTCACTTCTGGTTTTATAAGTGAGGCCAATATTGTTGAGTACACGTGCTAAAGCTTTCTTGTTTCCGATTTCTTGCTCCATTTTCAAAGAGCGATTGTAATATTCAAGCGCTTTCTCATATTGCTTCTGGTTGAAGTATACATGACCGATATTGTTCAGGGCCAGGGCCACCCCGGGCTTATCATCCAGCTCCTCAAAGAGCTTGAGGCTATAGTGGTACGATTTGAGCGCCTTGGATAATTTGCCGTGTGCCTCGTTAAAATAGCCCATATTGTTCAGGGCCCCGCCCCGGCTCACCCTGAAGGCAAACAGCTCTTTCCCACTGGAATGTCTGATGTTTTTATCGGTTATATCAAGTGCGCGTTGGGTGAGAAGCTCTGCTTCATCCATATCTCCAACATAAACGATTTCAGCGAGTACCAGATTGATCTGTGCTCTGATTGTGTCGTGTAGATTCCCATCTAAGACTTTATACAGCGAATCCGCTATTGAATTGCGACCTTCCGCAGAACTTAAGAGCAAAGCGCTGAGCAGCACGGTGATTGTTATGGAAATTCGAAGCACTATAGTGTCTTGTGTGTGCCATCGCAGAACGGCGGATTTTTGGTCTGCTTGCATCCACAGAACCACACCGTTTTAGATTCAGTAAACTCAAGCGTAACAGGCTTCAACGTAGAATTTTCTTTGTGTGCATTGTCACACCTGGGTTGTATCTTGCTAAGCCCACATGCACACCAGGAATATTTTCCGGGCTTTACGGCTACTTCGTAAGGCCCTTTTTGAGCAATTTGAGAATCTTTAAACATAGCCTTTTGTTTATCATGTCAAGAGCAGATTAAGGATAAATATAACTAGAAATATATAAGTTGCTTGGCTTCAATCTGATTAATGGGCGATTTTATGGTGATATGCTAAAGTTTGGTCTGATTAAATGCGATTAATGTGTTTGGGTGGACTATGTAGTAGGGAATTCATTATATCCAGTAACATATTATAGCCACAGTTCCTACAGTTCATTTTCCTTATTTCAGATTCACGATATTAATTATGTGGCTTAGCGTTCATTTGGCCATTTGGAAAAATTTATTGGATCTGTACCAATACAACGTTTCTGATTGATCTTAATTTTTGCATAAAGGAAGGAATCGTCATTCTCAAATCCCAACCCGTCATCGGCAAAAATAAATTTGCAACATCACCCCGTAACCTGTAWWRCGCAAAATGTAAAACGCAAAATGTAAAACGCAAAATGTAAAACGCAATGGGCAATACACAGCCTGCAACCCACAACCCACAACCTGCAACCCGCAACCCGCAACCCCATTGTTCGATACCTGTTGAAAAGTCTATACAAATACGCAAGAGCTAGCTTCAAGGAATCCTAGACTTTGTGCTAATTTCGAAAGAGCTAAACCCCCCACACACTATGAAAATTAAAAAGGTTCTTGTCGCCAATAGAGGAGAGATCGCTATCAGGATATTCCGCGCTTGCGTTGAAATTGGAATCAAAACGGTAGCCATCTATACGAATGAAGACCGCTATTCTCAGCACAGGTATAAGGCAGATGAATCATACCAGATTGGTACAGATGATCAGCCCTTAAAGCCTTATCTTGATATTGATGAGATAATCAAGATGGCAGTCTCCAAAAATGTGGATGCCATCCATCCCGGATATGGTTTTCTTTCTGAGAACGCAGAATTTGCGCGGAAGTGTGCAGATAATGGGATCATTTTTATCGGCCCTTCCCCTGAGGTGATGTCCCAGCTTGGAGACAAACTAAAGGCGAAGGCCATTGCCGTGGAGAATGAGATACCAATTATTCAAAGCAACACTCGAGATCTTATAAACCATAAAATAGCTATTGCAGAGGCGAAGAAAATAGGATTTCCAGTCATGTTAAAGGCGGCTTCTGGGGGCGGTGGAAGAGGCATGCGCGTTATTCGTGGTGCATCAGAAATTGAGAATGCCTTTAATGAAGCACAGCGGGAGGCGTTGAATGCGTTTGGTGATGGAACGCTCTTTCTTGAGAAATTTGTTGAAGAACCTAAACATATAGAAATTCAGATTGTTGGAGACAATCACGGAAACATCGTTCACCTTTATGAGCGCGATTGTTCGGTGCAACGTCGCTATCAAAAGGTAGTTGAAATGGCGCCTTCTTTTGGTTTGCAAGCAGAAACCAGGGAGCGACTGTACGAATATGCACTGGGAATTGCGAAGTCAGTTGGATACAACAATGTAGGAACTGTTGAATTTCTTGTTGATGGAGCTGGAGATATCTATTTCATTGAAGTGAATCCACGCATTCAGGTGGAACATACGGTTACTGAAATGGTAACGGGAATTGACCTCATTAAGGCGCAGATATTCATTGCGGGTGGTTACAAGCTATCAGATACGCAGTTAAAAATTGGGAGTCAGGATGAAATTCAGGTACACGGGTATGCCATTCAATGTAGGATTACTACTGAAGATCCGCAAAATGATTTCACACCGGATTATGGAACCATTGTAACGTACAGAAGTGCTGCGGGTTTTGGAATACGGCTGGATGTAGGGAGTTTGTATTTAGGGGTAAAGGTGAGTCCCTTTTTTGACTCTATGTTGGTGAAGGTTTCGGCACAATCACGAACACTTGATGGTGCCTGTAGAAAGATGGACAGGGCGCTAAAAGAGTTTAGAATTAGGGGCGTAAAGACCAATATACAGTTTCTTGAAAACATTGTCAATCACGATGATTTTAGATCTGGTGAGGCAACGGTCAACTTCATTCAGAAGAACAAGAGTTTGTTCAAGTTTGATAAACGCCTGGATAGGGCCACCAAGGCGGTTAAATATTTGGGTGAAATTATCGTAAATGGCAACCCAGATGTGAAATACATTGATCCAGCGCGGAAATTTACGACTCCAATTGTTCCTGTATATGATCAGTATGGGAAGTATCCAAAAGGAACCAAAGATAAGCTCACGAAGCTGGGGCCGGAGGGCTTTTCAGCATGGCTCAAGAAAGAAAAAAAGGTGCATTTTACTGACACTACGATGCGAGATGCGCATCAATCGTTATTGGCAACGCGGATGCGAACCTATGATTTACTGAAGGTCGCTGAGAGCTACGCCAAGAATCACCCCCAAACTTTTAGCATGGAGGTATGGGGAGGCGCTACATTTGATGTGTGCATGCGTTTTCTTTATGAAAATCCCTGGAAAAGGCTTGCGGATTTGAGATCAGCGATGCCCAATATTTTGCTGCAGATGTTGATTAGGGGTTCCAATGGGGTAGGCTATTCGGCATATCCCGATAACCTCATCGAGTCATTTGTGGAGAAATCATGGGATACCGGTGTCGACCTCTTCAGGATCTTCGATTCACTGAATTGGATGAAGAATATTGCGCCCTGTATTAAGTATGTCCGCAAAAGAACGGGTGGCTTAGCCGAAGGTGCCATCTGCTATACAGGGGATATTCTGGATCCTACAAAGACAAAATACACGCTGAAGTATTATCTCAAACTAGCAAAGCAAATTGAAGATGCCGGGGCTCATATGCTTGCTATCAAGGATATGGCTGGCTTGTTAAAACCCTATGCGGCAACTGAACTGGTAACTGCCCTTAAGGATACCATTTCCATTCCAATACACCTTCATACACATGATACCTCTTCCATTCAAGCTGCTACATATCTGAAGGCGATTGAGGCGGGCGTAGATGTAGTGGATGTGGCCCTGGGAGGATTGTCGGGATTGACCTCTCAACCCAATTTCAATGCGATAGTTGAAATGCTTAAATCTGATCCACGGCACCTGGAATTTGACATCAAGTCGCTCAACGCATTCTCCAATTACTGGGAGAATGTCCGTGAATATTATTATCCGTTTGAATCGGGCCTGAAAGCAGGAACAGCTGAGGTTTTCTTACACGAAATACCGGGAGGACAGTACTCAAACCTCAAACCTCAGGCAATGGCGCTGGGATTAGGTGATAAATTTGACCTTATAAAAGAGACTTATGCAGAGGTCAATGAAATGTTTGGGGATGTGGTTAAGGTGACCCCAAGCTCTAAGGTCGTAGGGGACATGTCTTTATATATGGTATCCAATGGTTTGACTAAAGAGGATGTAATGGAACGTGGGGATCAGATTTCATTCCCGGAATCTGTACAGGCTTATTTCAAAGGGGATTTGGGCCAGCCTGTAGGAGGGTTTCCTAAAAAGCTTCAAAAGATTATCCTCAAGGACAAGGTGCCTTATACCAACCGTCCAAATGCACACCTAGATCCCGTGGACCTGGATAAAGAATTCGAGGCGTTTCTCCGGAAGTTTCAGCCCAAGTTTGATCGGGAGCTGTTGTTTACGGATTTTTTATCCTACAAATTGTATCCTAAAGTATATGAGGATGCATGGAGTGCCCATCTGGAGTACGGGGATATAGCGAGAATACCTACGAAGAATTTCTTTTTTGGGATGGAGCTAAACGAGGAAACTATTATAGAAATAGCACCAGGCAAATCCATCATCGTAAAACTCTTATCCCTGGGCCCACCGAATGAGGATGGTATCCGCACTGTATTCTTCAAAATCAATGGACAAACACGTAACATTGATGTACTGGATAAATCTCTGGGAGTAGAGAAGATTGAGAATGCCAAGATTGAAGCTGGTAACCCAAAACATATTGGCGCACCACTACAAGGGCTATTGTCAAAGGTGATGGTTAAAAAGGATCAAAAAGTGAAACGCAACGAACCACTCTTTGTTATAGAGGCCATGAAAATGGAAACAACTATAACAGCACCTGATAATTTGGTGATAAAAGCACTAAAGCTGAAGGAAGGGGTGATGGTCAATGCTGACGATCTGGTAGTAATACTAAATTAACCACCTACCTTCTATGTGGAGGCAGTTACAAAGCAATAAAAAATGAGGTAGCCTAAGAAGGTAAGAACTACCTGTTGCTCATAGAAGGTGCCATGCTTTTCATCTTGGCACTCCTTTTCTTGTGTTGTGATTTAGTGCCACACGCTTGTTGGGTAGGAGCACAGGATGTACCGATGAATGCGAGTAAGCMWRYRARKWWGAGNMTCWTYWWCMKRTTWKATKTTWATNMAATTATTAAGAACAAAACAGCCTATATCTCTTATAAACGTTATTCTTTGAAATTGGTTGCCTTGGGTTTGGTAAAGATATCAATTCTAATGGTCTTCTAACTTGCGTCTAAAATAATTTATTGACAATGTTGGTTCATCGCTTCTCGCGAGGGTTTGAATTCCATTTTTTTGGCTGTTTTTAAATCCTTGCAGCCTCCATCCTTATCACCGATGAATATTTTGCACATACCTCTTCCGTGGTAGGCTTCTGCATACTCATTATTTAGCTGGATAGTTTTGTTGTAATCCAGGCGTGCTTCTTTGTAAAGTTTCTGCTCAAATTTCGCATTACCCCTGTTAAACCAGGCGTAGTCGGCATTTTCGTCCAGCTTAATCGCTTGGTTATAAGCTTTTATCGCAGCGTCGTAGTTTTTCTTGAAAAGCTGTTTGTTTCCTTCAAAGTACCAGGCATATGAGGATTTCTGTGCAAACACTGAACCCAGCCCTAAGATTAGTAAACAAATAATGGTTAATCCCTTCTTAAGCATTGGTGGCGGTTTTGAAAACTGGTGAAGTACAAATATAAGTTTATGCGCAAAGGAATTACAAAAAGAGTACCATAATAGAAGGTGTAAGTAGGAGAATTATCAACTACTTGATGGTGAATTTTTGAACTTGACTCCCTTGTTCATTCGAAACACGCACAACGTACACGCCGCTATTGAGATGTTTTAAATTTAGCGCGAATTGTTGACCGTTAATAGGCATATGCTCATAATAGAAGATTAACTGCCCCAATATATTGTGAACGCTAATATTAGCCATCTTGATCTTCGGATCACCTACATCCAACATCAGTATTCCATCTGCTTCAGTGACGGATAATCCTGGGTTGTCTTCATCTAAAGGGGCAATTCCAACCGACTGAAATACAGTAATCAAATTTGAGCTGCTACTGCTGCACGCTCCATCAAAAGCAGTTAATTTTACTTCATAATCTCCTGGAGTCGCGAAGGTAAAGAGCGGATCCTTCAGAGTTGAGCTTTGACCATTTCCGAAGTCCCATATATAGTTCGTAGCGCCAATTGAGATGTTGGTGAATTGGAGACCGCCTCCATCTGCAAGGTCAATAGTTGAAGTAGGAACAGTGTAACCCGCAATTACTTGTACTCCAGCCTGGATTATGATTCCGGAGTCAATACGGTTACATCCATTAATGTCGGTAACGGTAACGGCGTAATTTCCGGGCATCAGGAGTTGGTTTTCGCTACCAGTTGCACCGTTTGACCAACTGTATTGATAGGGAGGAACGCCTCCGTTGGTTGTAATCACAATGCTTCCGTTGTTATTGCCAAAGCACAATTCATCTAACTTGGCCACATTGGTGACCAGCTCACTCGGCATGGTGATTTCGTAAGTTTCAGCAATTGTACATCCGTTGGAATCTTGCATGGTAATTTCATATGAACCTGCGCTAAGGTTGTCTATATCAACGGTGTTGTATCCGCCACTCCACGTAGCGATATATGGAGGTGTGCCTCCTGAAACACCAATATCTACCGCTCCATCATTGGCCCCGAAGCAAGATAGATTGGTAATTTGTCCAGCTACTACTAAGGTAGGGGGCTCAATTATTTCAAATGTTTCCACAATCTGTGAGCACATGGTCATTGCTTGAGAACTTACGATTACGGTGTAGTTTCCCGGTGATAGATTTGATAGCGTATCAGACCCGATAACTCCTAAGGAGCTTTTCATGGTATCACCATCCGAATTCAGCCAAATATAATCGGATGTACCGCTCATGCTGGCCGTAATGATTCCATCTTCTGCGCCATTACATGAAATTTGTATTTCCTCACTAAAAAGCGGTGCACTTATGTGAAGTCTGAGGCGTGGTTTTGGAGTACTGGAAATAGGGCCTATCGCTATGAATGCGGTGTCGGTTCGCATATCGGTAAAGGTATTAAACAGCGTGTCTTCGAGAATAATACAGTATTCTTCAGGTAAATTACCCGCTCCCTCAATGTAAACCGCATGTGTGCCAACTGAAACGGCGTTCACTCTTATTGGAATAATGGTGTCATTGGTTAGAATTTTCAAACTGTTAATGGACATATCAATTGAATCACCGACAATAGATGCGATATAAGGAGCGACTCCAGATTCGCCCAGCTTATAGGCATCAAGGGTGCCATCAAAACCATCAGTAGCACCATCGATAAATCTCAGTACCGTTTCGTTGGTGAACCCTCCACCATCAATTTTCAGTCTCAATACGCCGGTATATGCGGTGTTTTGTTTAAAGAATACCTGATCAGTAATTGCTTTCACAGGTTCCGATGCAGTCAATGTTGGCGCAGCTGTTGCATGAACCCAAAATGCTTGCGAAGACGGAACAAACTGCGTTCCTCCATTCGAGCCTACACCGCCTACGTAAGTCGCATATACCCCGGCATCCGGATCCCAGACATAAATGGCGTTGTCTACACCAGTCTTGGTCCAGCCTGCTGCATTCCAATCAATAGTAGAAGGGTAGGGGTTGGAGACTAAATTCCATCCATCATTATCAGGTGATCCAGAACTACTGTATGAGACAGCCAAACTCTGAGAAAATTTGTTTGTATTTCCTCTTGTGTCAAATGTGAACGGCGCTGTCGTTGTTGTGCCACTTCCTGTGTAAACCAGGTATCCTTCCCCAACGTTTATCGGCGCTGCAATACTCGTTACATCCACATATCCACTGTCTACTATATCTAGACGGGTTTCATCATACCTTCTGACGGATCGCCAAATAGGGCAACAAGCGTTGCCATTTATTCCACCAACTCCACTTAAAACCATTTCCTGATCCCAGTCGTTGATGGTGGAGCCGGCAACTGGGGCAGCGAGTAAATGCCATCCAATTGCCCCGGCATCAATATGGCGTTGCATGATAATATTTCCGCTAATGTCCCCTCCGGTTATTTCGGCGATGCGCGCAGTGGCACTGGAATTTGAGATTAGGGTGAAATCCTGCCCCCCTGTATTGAATGTTCCAGAAGTCAAGGTTAAAGATGCGGCAAGATCTGTGGCACCACTCAGCGCAACACCGGCAGCATTATTAATTGTTAAATTGTTGAAGGTGGTCTTTGCAGATCCTGCAATGGCCTGTCCTGTAGAGCCATTGAAGGTCACCGTTCCTGTTTGTTGGTTGAAGGTTCCATTGTTGGACCAGTTGCCTTGAATGTTCAGGTTATCACTTGCTCCCGATGTTTGAACCGTGCTTGTGCTTGCAATAATGATATCATGAAAGCGCTCTCCTGCTGCATTGGTGATCGTTTGGATGCCGGAAGCATCAAATGTCACACTTCCGTTACCAGGGGAGAAAGTTCCACCACTGTTGGTCCAGTCTCCCGTAACGTTAATATTGAAGCCATTAGCGTCCAGAACTTTGCCAGCTCCAATAGTTACATTACCTGATATAACAGTGTTTATATTAAGTTTGGTGGAATCGCTCCCATTATTGGCTAGGTTGTAGTACCCTCCAACGCTCGGCTCTTTAATTTGCTGGGTCGAAGTGCCGTTGTAATTCACTGTATTGCCGGTGGCAGAGGCGTTAAGCGTGCCTATAGTGAGTACATCCTGGCTGGCGGAAAGACTGGAATTAGGCCCCTGGGTCCAGGTGGAGCCGGCATTCGATCCTACCAAATTGCTCCCCGTTGACAAAGAGCCGTTATTGGTAACAGAAATATCGCTTAAAATACGAATATCGCCCGTTCCTGCTCTGGTAAGTGTTGACGTGCTTTCGATTGTTTTATCACCATTCCTAATTCTTATCGTACCGGTATTGCCTATTGTTCCATTTCCGGAAATAGTGGAGCCTATACCATCTAAATGAATGTCTCCCGAACCAATTACGGTCCCACTGTCAATGAAGTTTTCATTGATGATGAAAGTGAAATCATTGTCGAAGATAGCTCCACTTTTTATGGTTAAGCGATTAACTGTGTCATTAACCGTGGTGGAAATAATGTCTGGAGCGCGAATGATAACATTGTCAGCGCTTGTAGGAATACAGACACAGTCCCATATCGCAGGGTCGGTCCAGCTGCCTCCGCCTAGTCCAGTACTGGAAATCAAGCCGGACACCTGTAGTGATAGATCAACAGCGGAAGCGGAGCCACATGGCGTGCTGGCCACTACCCGCACAATATCTGGCCCTGTTGCCGTCCAGTTCACTCTAATACTATCCGTTCCCTGTCCGAAAACAATAGCTCCATTGCCATTCACCACCGACCAAGTATAGCTATAACCTGGTCTTTTAGTCACCGTATAAGGGTCTGTGGAGGATTGTTGCGGAGCAGTGTTTCCTGTAATCGCAGAGGTGGGTAAAGTATGTATATTCACCGCCGTATCACGTGGTGTTCCAGCAACACATTCATCTACTTCTGTAACCCGTACCGTTCCGACTTGCCCGGTACTTCCCCAATCTACCGTAATGCTGTTGGTGGTGCCACCACTTGCTTGTGTACCGCCAATTATTACCCAGAAATAGGTGTTTCCTGCATGCAAGTCAACGGAGTAGGGAGAGCCCAGTGTGCCGGTACAAACAGAGTCAGCTCCAGTTATCGCCGAAGTGAGGGGGCCTGCGCAGGCCGCGGTATCGCCAAACGCAAACTCACCAAAACCGTTCAGGTTCTTTCGTTTTGAGGTATTGGTAGAAGGATCGGCTGCTACATGGGTGCCCCAGTCAGTAGTGGCCCATGGACCACTTGCTGCCCTTTTTAGAATGCGCGTTTCGGCAGCCATGGTAAAACTGCTAAAGCCATTGCCAATCAGCTCAAGATTGTAGTCAGTGCTGCTTAATCCAGTGGGTGAAAGCGTCCAGAAACCTTCGGTAAACGAACTGTCAATTGTGAATGCTCCGTCAACAATGGGTAGTCCGCTGTTGCCGGGTGCCGTTGCCACAAATGATCCGGTCAAACGGCCGTTGGTGGGTAAACTGTTCAAAGTGATATTTACCGGCCGATAATTAACAGCCGTTCCGACGGGATACAAAACAGGAGGTGCTGGATCAGCGGTAGTGTTGAACCACCTTTCAAAATTTCCCAGTATAGTACCTGAGGTATGACTCAAACTTCCGACTTGCGTGGTACCAGTTCCCAGTGTCAATGTTCCTGAAGTTGCATCCGTATTACCTGAGGTCATTGTGAGCGTTCCTGCAACGGAGACATTGTTGTTGAGGGTAAGCGTATCACCTGATTTATTGATGGTAAGGTTGTAGAAAAGCTCACCCGCTGTGTTAGTGATGGTTTGAGCCACAGTGCCGTCGAAAGTTACAGTTCCCAATTGCTGAACGAAGGCATCGGCATTCGAGCTGGTGTTGGCCCAGTTTCCACCTAGGGTTATATTGTAATTGGCAGCTGTTGCATCAATTTGAGATGTTCCTGATATCGTCAGGTTGCCATTCACATTCAAATTGCATTCCAGGGATTTGCTTCCTCCGCCCGAAGAGGTCAAGTGATGGTATTGTCCAGAACTCGCACACTTTATCGTTTGAGCTGTGCTGCCATTGTAGTTAACGGTATTGCCAGTGGTTGATGCATTAAGTATTCCAGTTGAAAGGACTGTGCCGCTGGCGTTCAGAGTGGAGTTAGCTTCATTGGTCCAGTTTGAAGCTCCATCGAGTCCTATAATATCACCGCTCAGGGTGATGTTCCCGAAATTATTAACGATTACTCCAGGGTCAATGATAATATCTCCAACCGCCTTTGTGAGAACAGCCGCAGCAATAATCTGCTTAGGACCGCCCTTGATTTCAATATTGCCGGTGTTGGTAATGGTACCTGTCCCTCCCCAAAATGTCACGGTGCCTCGTAAAAGAGTGGTACCCGTTCCGCTGTGAGTTCCATGAACTATATAGTCATACTCCCCAGTTAAATCCAAGGTGAAAGTTGAATTGCTGAACTCGGCCCCTGCGCTTATTTCCAGGTTGTTACCGGTAATGTTGCCGGTAAGTGTTACAATATGTGGACTGTCAATTACTACATTATCTGTTGAAGTAGGTATGCAATTGCAATCCCAGGTGAGCGGATTTGACCAGTCGCCGGTGGTAATGCTGTGGATACTTTGGTAAATAATGACGCTTATTGTACTGGTATCAGCAGCACCACAATCGGTAGTGGCCACAACCTGTACTTTTCCTGTATCGGGGCCCAGTCCCCAATCAACAGTAATGGCATTGCCGGTTCCGCCAGAAGCTTGCGTACCTTTGGTAATGTACCAGTTGTAGGTATAACCAGGCGTATTGACTACTGAATAATCCACTCCTGTGGACGATTCTGCCACAGCGACCCTACCCGTAACAGGTGAAGTAGGTAATGTATGAATATTCACAGATAGGCTTACCGTATCCGAGACGCCACAGTTATTGCTCTCTACTACCTGTACTTTACCTACTTGACCCGGCGCACCACTCCAGTTAACGGTAATACTGTTGGTGTTGCTACCACTCACTTGTGTTCCACTTGTAATCACCCAGGTATAAGAGCTGCTGGTATTTAAGACAACTGAATAAGCCACGCCCGCAGCGCTGATACAAACAGAGTCCAATCCGGTGATTGCCGAAGTTGCAGCGGAAGCACACTGCGTTGTATCGCCAAAGCAGAATTCAAAGTCTGATATATTGTTCAAGCCTGCACGTTTTGCCGTGCTGCTAACAGGATCAGCATTTACGTGTGTACCGTCTAGCGTCCATGGGACGGTGGCATTCGCTCGCTTCAATATCCTCGTTGACGCGTAAATTGTTTGGCTGGTGAAGCCATTTCCCGAAAGATCCAGATCATAATTTGTACTTGTTAATCCGTTTGCCGCGGTAAAACTCCAGAAGCCCTCAGTGAACGTGTTTTTTATCGAATCACCACTTTCTATTAAGAAGAGTCCATCTACGCCTGGAGCAGTTGTGATGAACTCAGCTATTAARGAGCCTGCGCCAATTGCGTTAAATGTGACAGACGCGGGTCGATAATCGACAGCGGTTCCAATTGGAAATAATTTTGTGCCTGAAGCACTTAGATATYGTTCCATCTGGCCAATTATCGYACCTGATGATCTRGTAASSGTGCCATCTCCAGCAAGACTGCCWAGRATCAMTRTRCCAGYKGTRGCAATGATRTTACCACTGGTCATGGTTAWTGCATYTAARGCAATGAGGTTATCGTTCARTATRAGGTCCCCACTTCCCTTATTTAAAATCAAACCATACARRGTTTCACCMCCGGATCGTGTRACKGATTGGTTKGCTGTYCCATCAAATATTACAGACTGGGAACGTTGAAAAAACGGATCGGCRTGRGTACTYGTATTACTCCAATTACCGGCMATCGTCAAATTATARCTGGAGACATCCAATTGYGCTGTACCCAATAGGCTGAAGTTGCCGTCCAGGTCAAGATTGCATAACAAGGTTTTAGTTCCTGCATTGGATATGGTGAGRTGGTAGTACTGTCCGGCGCTAGGACATTTGATGTTTTGTATGGAACCACCATTGTAGTTAATTGTATTTCCAGMAGCAGAAGCAGAAAGYGTTCCTATTRACAACAGCGYACCCCCAATATTAAGCGTGGAATTMGCCTCGTTCACCCAGGTCACCGTSGTTGGAGTACCCATCACCCCATTTTCAATATCAAAGTYRAARGAAACRGWRCCATWRTTAGTTACKGTYAGGACTTTCYTGWATCTGAWATTTCCACCRGTTACKGAAAGRTTTGWGCCMGCTRWAATGWTSAYRTTGCCACCATTCAARTCMARGRWWCCKGYATTGCTGAKMRTYCCSGTRCCWGATAMATTSACCACGCTSGTTCCTGCTAGTTCYAAYCGGYTRGTGCCKGTATAKAGYCCATTYACAATWARRTTYCCSGTWACYRYKARYYTGGCWCCMCCATCAWTCAACTGACCGGTAGGSCCMTKTATTTCAAAATTGTTRATCTTTTCATTCCCTCTAAGTGTAACAACATGCCCGTCAGCAATGACCACATTATCTGTTGTGGCAGGCACGCAATTGCAATCCCAGGTTGAAGCAACATCCCAGTCGCCCGATGCAATGCTTGTGATGGTGGTGTAAATGGTTACTGGGAAGTCAACTGGAGTGCCCGAACCGCAACCTGTACTGGCAGTTACGCGTACGTTTCCACTACCTTGCGCACCCCATTTTACAAGAATGCTGTCTGTTCCTTGCCCCAGAATAAGCGTCCCGCCAGTGATGGCCCAGGTATATGTGTATCCTGGCCGGGATATAACTGAATAAGAAACGCTATCGGAAAATTGAGCCACGGCATTATCACCTGTAATAGAAGATGGTGCCAAGGTGTGAATGTTTATGACACGGTTCACAGAAGTACCCTGGGTACAGGAGTTAGTCTCCACCACTTGCACGTTGCCTTCCATTCCAGTGCTTCCCCATGTTACCGTAATCTGGTTCAACCCTTGTCCAGCTGTGATGGCTCCTCCTGTAACTGTCCAACTGTAAGAGGAGCCGGGGGTGTTAATGACCGAATAATTTAATCCAACATCATCTGTGCACACAGAATCAGCTCCTGAAATTGCAGAGGTGATAGGTCCTGTACAATTGCTGGTGTCACCGAAGGCATATTGAGCAGATAATAAGGTGATGTTAGCGCGGTGTGTCGTGTCACCTGTTGCTCCTGAGTGAACACCGTTCAGCGTCCAGGGGCTTCCTGCACTTGAACGCGTGAGCAGCCTGCTACTGGAGTTGATGCTGAAACTGGAAAAGCCATTGCCTTCCAAATCAAGGTTATAATCTATGCTTCCGAGCCCATTTCCTACAGTCAGTGTCCAATATCCTTCTACGAATGTATTGCGCACGCTGTCAGCTGGGGAAAGAGGCGCTTCACTCAGTGGTAGCCCATTTGTACCAGGCGTAGAAGTAATAAATTCGGCGATCAAAGAGCCGCAGGGCGCTAAATCATTGAACTTAACATTGGCAGGGCGGTCTAGAGAAGAGCTACCTACAGGAAATAAGAAGGTGACCCCGGGTGTATTGATCCATCTTTCAAACCGACCAAGAATTTGCCCCGACGAGTAAGATAAGGTGCCTTCGTTGCCGCAGGCGTCGCCCAATATTAATGTACCGGCAGATGCGTCAATATTTCCCTGGGTCATTGTGAATGTGCCGGGGTTAATACCAGATACGGTAACGTTATTGTTGAGGGTCAGGCTTCCTCCAGATTTGTTGATGGTCATATCGTGAAATGTTTCCCCAAAGATATTGGTAATTGATTGCGCTCCAGAGCCGTCGAATGTTACCGTGCCCAGTTGTTCTTCAAATATTCCCGAGTTATTCCAATCTCCTCCCACACTCAAACTCCAATTACTACCAGCTACTACATTCAGCGTGCTGGTGATGATCAAATCGCCCAAAATCGTAGTATTGCTGGCTAATGACTTGATGTTACTCCCTTGCAATTCAAGATGGAAGTAAGTGGAAGCGGTTGATAGCTTGATGGTCTGCGCACCTGCTTGGTTGTAATTCACTGTATTGCCTGTCGCTGTAGCGTTAAGTACCCCGTTGTTTAAGACCCCTTTTGCCACGTTTAACCTTGAATTGGACTCGTTGATCCAGATAGATGTGGAGGATTGACCATTGAGGTTTTTACTCATCGTCACCGTGCCATAATTAGTAACAGTAACGCCCGATTGAACCTGGACATCTCTGCCAAAGGTGATATTGGCAGTAGACAAGATAATCTTATTAGCTACCCTAAATTCTACTCTGATGCTGTTGTCTGTTAAACCGAGTCCATCAATGTTTTTGTTGACCCCATCCAATCTGAGACGGCCTCCATTATTGATTTGCCCGTTGAGCGTCAAATTACCGTTAACGATTAGATTTGATCCATCCATATCGAGTGTACCGTTGGTATTGATCGTTATGTTATTGATGGTTCCACTACCATTATTGAGCACAGTATGGGCCGCGCAAATGATAGCGTTGTCAGCGGCGCTTGGGACAGTAGCGGCTGCGGCTCCATTACACGAAACCGTTGACCAAGTTGATGCTACATTCCAATCACCAGTTGCACGAGAATAGTACGTGGTTTGTGAGTAGGAAAGAACCGGAACCAGAACGAGCACAAGCACAATGAGAATCAAACACACCTTGCCCTCTGCCATGTTATGGCAAATATTGCCTCGGTGTTTAGAGAAGAGACTCATTTGCTTTCCTAATCTACACTTGAGAATCTTAAACTACCTGATACAAGACTCACAGTTTACTTAAGTATATTTACTCGAACTTATCCCCTGGCTGTTCATAGATCTGTGAAAATTAACGTTGAAATAATTGCAATTGTTATATATTAAACAGGTATTCAGCTTGTAGAATACGAGTTTTATCCATTAAGGTTCCCTCTAGGGGCTCAGAAGTTACTTGAGGAAACTGGAAATTATCACTATTTTGACAATATATGGCTAATGTTAGATGAATGGCTTATCAGGTACACTGGGTTAGCAAATATTTGTTGTCAGAATTTGTTATTATTGATACGCTTTCTTGCGAAATTTTAAATAAACGAAACAATGAATAAAGCTGTCTTTCTGGATCGCGATGGTGTAATCAATTATGAGGACGGAGATTATACCTATGACAAGGAGTTTTTTCGGATCAATGACGATGTCTTTGAGGCACTTAAAATATTTATTGACCGAGGTTATTTGTTAATTGTAATAACCAACCAGAGTGGGATAGCTAAGAGTGTGTACCATCACGAAAATGTTGAAGAGTTGCACGAGTATATGTCAGCTACATTCGCTGAACATGGAATTGAGTTTACCGAAATCTATTATTGCCCCCATCATCCAGATTTCACAGAGTGTTTGTGCAGAAAACCTCAGAATATCATGGTTGAGAAAGCCCTTGCCCGTTTCAATATTGACCCTAAGGCTTCTTTTGTAATTGGAGATCGGGAGCGGGATATCATTGCAGGAGGTACGGCTGGGCTTACAGGGATATTAATTGAATCCAACAGTTCATTGGTTGAAGTGGTTCCAATGATCCCTTAGTTGGTATTGAATTTTCTTTATTACCTACCTTTGTCTGGTAGGGTTGGTCCTAGCGGGCTTGGAAGAATGAAATATTTAACTGTCATAGCGTGTGTAAGCTGGTTCTATGCAATAGGTTGTTCAACCCTGTGCATTGCCCAAAGCGCTGATCCGAAAAAGGCGAGGCAACTTTTTGAGAAGAAAAATTACTCAAAAGTTCTTCCATTATACTTGGACTTAGCCAAATCAGATCCAGGTAATACCTACTATAATTTTTGTCTAGGCCTTTGTTATTTCCACTCGACAACTGAAAAACACAAGGCGATAGATCAACTGGAGAAATCAATCGTGAATTTTGGATCACTTCAAAACTCCTCACCGGAAGATGCCTTTTACGCATTGGGGAGAGCGTATCATATTTCCCATCGATTTGATGAAGCAATTAAAACGTATACTAAATACAAGTCTCTTGTACAGAGTGATATGGTAATTGTGATTGGGCTTTTAAAAAAGCGATTTGAGCGAGCGGGAAAAGGGATGACCGAGAAAGAGTTCGCTTCTAATTTCATAAATACGGAYCCGGTTATCCAAGTATTCAAAGCTTTAATTCGTAAGACTGATGAGCAAATAAAGAGATGCAATTTTGGGAAAGTCCTTGTCAGTAATCCCATGGATGTTATTGTCGAGAATTTAGGAGATATTATTAATTCTGAATATTCTGAATATGCGCCTGTGGTTTCTTCAGATGAAAAGTTGATTATTTTCACGCGTCGGGACCCAAGAACGACGGGTGGTAAAATCGCTCCTGATGGGGATTATTACGAAGACATTTATCTTACTTCAATTGAAGAGGGGAGTTTGTTTAAGAAAACGGCTGTCAATACCAATTCTTCGGTTGGTTATATWGATATTGTTGGMGATATGAAGTTCTCTCCTCCTCAGAGCATAAGCAGCMAAATAAACACGGTAGGCCATGAAGGCGCCATTCAATTGTCATTTGAAGGTGACAAGCTGTATTTTTACAAATCTTCACAGGTGTGGACATCTACCAATATAGGCAATGAATGGAGCGAGCCTATTAAAGTTTCTGGGCTTGAAAATATTTTAAATACCAAAGCATTTGAACCGAGTCTTTCCATCTCAATTGAGGAGGATGTGATTTTCATTGTAAGCGATCGTAAAGGTGGAAAGGGAGGTTTAGATATATATAAATCAATCAAGAAGCTTGATGGAACCTGGGGACCTGCCGTTAACTTGGAGGATGTGAACACACCTTTTGATGAAGATGGTCCCTATACAGATCCGGATGGGAGCACTTTCTACTTTTCATCTAAGGGGCACTCAAGTATGGGGGGATATGACATATTTAAATCACAATTTAAAGGGGACTATTGGACCAGGCCACCTCAAAATATGGGAGCACCGATCAACTCTGCAGAGGACGATATCTTCTACATGATGACACCCAGGTACAATCGGGCCTACTACTCCTCGGCAAAGACTGGTGGCTTTGGTGGAATGGATATTTACCGGCTTACTTTCGCCAATGAACGCAATCAATTGGCTGAAGTTAAAGGGCTGGTCCTGGAAGGCGATAAGTTAATTCCCGCCTTTTCTAAAATTACCATCATTGACGATGAGCATGATACAGAAATATCGTCTCATTATTCAGACTCCACATCAGGAGATTACTTGTTGTTATTAGGTCATGGTAAAAGTTATACCATGCGTGTTGAAACGCAGGGCTTTGTTCCGTATGTGAAGAAATTTCACATTCCATCGCAGGTGTATTATTATCAATTTTATCAGGAGGTACACCACGTACATATTAAAGATACCAAGGGCAATGTTATCGGTCAAAAGGTAACAGTCAACAATGCCATGTTTGACATCGATAAAGTGGTGAGCCCAATTGTCAGGCCAGATATGGTTCCCCAGAAAGAGGTGCTACAACTCAAGGCGAATAACTTGTTAAACTCCTATGAGGATTATTTAGACGAGAAGCCGACGGCTAGCATTGATTCAGCGGTGACAGAAACAGATAGCCTTGCCGTCAGGTCTGCTGAGGTTTTCGAATCCTATCAAAACCTCATGACAGAATTTGCGCAATCCGATGCGACGGTGGACACTTCATTGGCGCAAGGAGTATTACAGGAAAAGGCTATTGAGCTTCTAAAGGAACATGAAGCACTCAAGCAATCAATACAGGACCTAGATACCGTAACATCAACACAAACGCCATTAGATACGGCACGTACTAAGACCATGGACGTACTGGATATTTATAGCGACTTTGTGAGGAACATTGCTGCTTTTAGTCCCCGAAGCGAATTATCCGAAGAGGAATCGGCAGAATATAAAAATTTGGACAAAACGGCATCTTATTCAAAGTTTATAGGATCTGGGCAATTGAATGAAGTGGAGTTTGAAGTTGAAGAGGTGACCGATGTGAAGTTCTACATATCTCAGGATTCTCTGGTTTCACTCATGAAAGAGGACCCTGTTGTTAAGAAGCAGATCATTGAAATTTTGTCAAAGCCTAAAAAACAACAGAAACCGAAAGTGGAGCAGGAATCGAGCAAGGAGCAAGTCTCAAGTGAAGCCCAAATATCTGAGGTCGCACAGGATACAAACGCAGCGCTAAGCTTGAAGGTAAAGGAGGATTCTCAAAAGGAGCAAGTTGAAAGCCTGGAGCAGATCTCTCAGGAAGTGCCAGACAGCAGTCTAGCCCAACATTTGAGCTTAGATCAAATCTTCGAAAAGGGGAGGGATGCTATCGCGGAGCAAGTCGTGGACGTAATGCAAGTCTCCGAGGAAGAGCAGGGCCAAAGTTCGAACCAAAACTTGAGGGAAGAGCAAGACACTAGCGTGGAACAATTATCGGAGCAACAGCTAGCCTCAAGCACGGTGAAGGTCTCAAATACAGAGACTGTCCAGGAGGAAGCGCAACCTGTAGTCGAACAGGGAGTTGAGGGGGCCGCTGTTGTGCCAGAAGAATCTGGCGAGGGTACTCTTACCAAGCCCACAAAATCTGATCCGGAGCCTAGCCTTGAGGAGCTGTTTAGTGAACTGGAAATTTACTTTTTTGAGCCGGAGGAGGAGGGGGATGTAGCACGTGATGAGTTGGATGCCTATGTCTTGCCCAAAGGGCATAAAGAAAAGGTCGAAGTTGAGCCGGAGCAAGAGGCAGAACCAGAACCAGAAGAGTCAATAGCTGAAAGCTTAACAGAACCGACAGAGCCTGAGACCAATTTGTATTTTGTGAATGACTTTCCTGGAATAGGAGAAGATGATGTTCTGCTAAATAATGTGGAGCGAAGAGATCAGTTGGAACCATTTTTTGAAGAGGCAGATGGCGCTGCTAAAATTGTGGTACTATTCGGTTTTGACAACAACTTCTTTCCAAGCTCAGCCAGACAGGCATTTGAATGGACATCAGAATTGATCAGTGAGAATCCATCCATGACCTTTGAGGTTTTGGGCCATACAGATTCGAAGGGGCCAATGTTGTATAACTTGAAATTGTCAGGCAAAAGAGCACAGGCAATTATTAACTACTTCCTGAAACAGGGGCTTGATGCAGGGCGTTTCACGGTGGTAGAAAAGGGGGAGTCAGCCCCACTCTTGCCCAATATTCAACTCAATGGAGAAGATGATGTTGAGGGAATGAGGATGAACAGGCGAGTAGAAATCAAAATTATGAGCCGTTAATTTATGGGCCTTGTCAATCACAACGGTGAGCTCTTGCCATCTGATATTCCAATTCTAAACATTCAAAATAGATCATTCCGTTATGGGGATGGCTTGTTTGAATCCTTGCGGGTAGTGGATGGCCTGGTGGTTCTTCTGGAACACCATCTGCAGCGGCTAACCACCGGAATGAACGTGCTCAAAATGAGTGCGGACCCAGATAGAGGTGTTGCTTTTTGGAAGGAGCAAATCCTTAGATTATGCGAGGACAATAGGTGTCTGGATAAGGCGAGGGTTAGGTTGACTATTTATCGAAAAGATGGTGGGCACTATGAGCCTTCTAACGCTGATTATGGATACTTAATTGAGGCTGAATCGAACGCTACGGTTTTTAGTAATCCGGAACTAGAGGGGTTGAATATTGGCGTATTTGATGAAATTTTGAAACCAATCAATTCGCTTGGTGGAGTCAAAACGGCGAACAGTTTAATTTATGTTTTGGCCGGAGTAGTTAAGGATCAAAACAGCATGGATGACATGCTGATTCTGAATGAATCGGGAAAGGTTGCTGAAGCAATTAGCTCAAATATTTTCATCGTAAAGAATGGACAGTTTAGCACCCCATCTTTGGATGAAGGTTGCGTAGCTGGCGTAACGCGAGATTGGTTAATTACAAAAATGAGGGCCAATGGAACTACTGTTGAAGAGACCAGCCTATCAATAGAGGATATTCAACTAGCGGATGAAGTTTTTGTAACCAATGCAATCCAGGGAGTAAGGAGGGTGCAGTGTTTTGGAGATTCCAGTTTTGATGATGCTTTTGTGCGTGAGGTTTACCGGTTCAAACCAGAGCTAGATGAACGTAGTTCGGGATAAGGTCTTATTTAGTTTAGGGAGGGATGCTCAGCGAATTTGGCCAAAACCGCATATTCTTTTCCCATTCGACTAATCAACACCGACCATAAATTTTCAGGTGCGGTATTGATGATATCGGTTTTGTTCATGTTCGCAACGATCCAAGAGTCATTTTTTAACTCATTGGCGAGCTGAGCTGAGCTCCAACCAGAATAGCCCATAAAGAATTTGAGATCAGATGTTTTGATTCTCTTTGATGCAATCAATACTTTTAGTGCTTCAAAATTTCCGCCCCAATATATTCCCTTGCCAATTTTTACACTCTCATTGATGGTATCACCCATGGTGTGAATGTAATACAAGGAATCTTTCTGAACCGGCCYKCYCRAATARWGNTTNGRAYTGNATTCAGGGAATTCCTCAATGGCTTCATCGATATTAATGTCAACCTGCTTATTCAGAATAAAGCCCACGGACCCTTCTTCACTATGCTCCGTCAGCAACACCACTGATCTCTTAAAATATGGATCATGTAGGTACGGTTTGGATATCAATAACCTTCCCTTTTTGGGTTTTAGCGAATTTTTGGCCATGGGCTTAATTCTTCTATGTGTATGAATATAAACAACATAATTGCTTTCTTATTTCACGTAATGTCGAATATTTCCTAGTATCAAATTTCATAATTTTGCCGAAACAGTCCGTCCAAAAATTAGACCACATGTTAAGCAAGAAAAGTGTACTGAAAGATCCGATTGAGCAGTTTAATATATGGTATCAGGAGGCGATTGATCGGGAGGTTCTTTTTTATGATGCCATGCATTTGGGCACCGTTTCCAGTGAGGGYACCCCGGTTGGCAGAATTGTTTTATTACGCGGAGTGGATCTTTCTGGATTCACCTTTTTTACCAATTACAACAGTAAAAAAGGACAGGAGCTTGCGGCCAATGCGAATGCTTCGCTCACTTTTTTCTGGCCTGCCATGAAAAGACAAATWCGGATAGAAGGCAGCGTGGTAAAAACCAGCGTCTCTCGTTCGGATGCTTATTTTCAATCAAGGCCCAGAGGCAATAGGATAAGCGCTGTAGTCTCACCGCAAAGTGAGGTGATTGACTCAAGGGTGATTCTGGAAGATGGGTTTGCAGAAATGGAGAAGAAATATGAAGGCGCTGAAATTCCCAGGCCAGAACATTGGGGAGGATTTTGCCTGAACCCAAACCGAATTGAATTTTGGCAAGATTTTCCTGGTAGGTTACACGACAGGATTTTGTACGAAAAGCAAGAGGAAGAAAGTTGGATTATATCTAGACTTGCGCCTTAATCTTATTCTGTCTGGGGTTTAAAGAGCTTAATGGTTCGGTTATAATGCTCTCCAAGTCTTAACTCAGCAAAATAAAATGCATTGGCTGGCAATTCAGCTGATGATAAATCAATGGTAATATTGTTCAACCCCGGTTCCAGGGAAATGCTTGAAGTGGGCAGCTCAATAGGTTCGTGGTTGTCGTTGAATAGCCGGATTGAGAGGTTCCTTTTTGCATATGGGTTTGACAAACTAATTGGTAAAGATGCGTCAAAGAAGTACGTCTGGCGTTCGGACCAATGCTCAAGATCAATGAAATATTGTGGGCTTCTTTTGGATAGGGCGATTTGATATGGCTGCTTAGCTATTCCGCTAACGAAAGTGCTTACATCACTTCTGGCTATTTCTTTTCTTCCTGTGTTGTCACCCTTACTGAAAATGGTTTGAGTTTCATATCTAGTTGTGCTTCTGGCATCCGTGTAAGCCAATACCCGCCATGCGTAGACTTTGCCAGTGTCCAGCGGTCTTTCAAGTTGGGGGAAGTCCAGATAGGGCTCTGGAATATTGTCTTGTCGCATGCGTTTAGGATTGATTGAAATGGCCTCTTCTGCAGACTGTTTAGGTAGGATCTCAACTAAATCAAGCTCATAAAAAAACAACGCTTCCGAACTCTGTTGATTGACATGGGTCCAGCTAAATTGCAACGATTCGCTCAACACTGTATCCCCATTGAAAGGGGTATTTAAGTTAATGATTCCAAATTGGTAGATGTCGTGAAATGCACAGGAATAATCGGTGTAGAGCAAATCCCCCACCAGATCGAATAACCTCAGCTCAACACACAATTTGTAACTGCCAAATTTCATAGTGTTGTATTTTATAAAGAAAGCGCGTTGTTCCAGGTCCTCTTGGATGATATTGAGATTCTTGGTCTTGGCAATATCAGCGTTTAGAGTAGTTTCCCCCAGGGGTACGACGAATTTCTTTGTTACGGCCTCATAGATTACAGGTCCACTTTCCAATGTTACCTTGATGTCAACAATTGGAGGCATATTAGCCGGAGAGATATTATTGAAGATCGTCACATCCCAGATGTCATCCCAATGTAGCGCATTTGGAGCTGGTGCGCTCATGATAACTTGAATGTCAAATGTTTGAGCGCTTAACAAGTTGTAATTGAGTAGTGTGAATAATGCGATGGGTATGTATGCTCTTACCATGATGCTATTAAAGAGGTTCGTAAACGCAGATCGTTAGATCTGCTGATTTGAGAGTAGTAGTTTTGAGTGGCGGACAGCCCAAAACTCAGGTGTTTGTTGATATTGAGATTGACGCCCAGATCAAATGCTGATCGGGTATT
>JAESRW010000179.1 GCA_016764395.1 Flavobacteriales bacterium | reverse complement strand
TTCGAAGTTGCATTGGGTTCCAGAAGTTTGGGAGGCATTGTATTCCCTAAAAGAGCAGGTGGCAATAGTGCCTATGTGAGTTTAAAAAAGAAGTTTTGAGAAGCGCAAGAATCATAGCCTTTATTTGTATGCTGTTCGTTGTAACGGCCTCTCACGGTGCCAACGTATCTTTCATGAATACCTATGGAGGGCTGCGCTATGATAATGGTGCCTCTTGCAAAACAACTGCAGATGGAGGAATTATTATGGCAGGATCTACCGGAAGTTTTGGTTTGGGAGATGCTGACATGTATATGGTAAAGACGAATTCGGCTGGGGTTTATCAATGGTCACAATCATATGGAGGCCTCTTTACAGAGAATTGCAATGCCATTATTGAAACTGCAGATACTGGCTTCATGCTGGTCGGTTATACCAATTCATACGGTGCTGGTCAATTCGATATGTTTGTAGTAAAAACCGACAGTTTGGGTGATACATTATGGACCAGAGCGTTAGGAGGTGCAGGTTGGGATTTTGCGTATGACGTAATTCAAAGTGTAGACGGAAATTATATTGTTGTTGGTGAAACATATAGTACTGCAGGTGGTGATAATGATGTGTTCATCGTGAAGCTGGACGTAAATGGCAATACGCTATGGACAAAAAGCTATGGTGGTGTTAACCAGGACTTCGGCCGGGCTATTGTTGAACTATCTGATTCAATGCTGGTCATCGCCGGTGGAACTTCCAGTCTTGGATCTGGGGGGCTTGATGTCCTCTTGCTCAAACTCAGCGCACAAGGAGATTCACTTTGGGCGCGCGCTCATGGTGGGGCAGACGACGATTGGGCCAGGGATGTAATCATCACCAATGACAATAGTATCTCCGCCCTTGGAGTTACGTGGAGTTTCAGTACTGATTTCGTCGAAATGTATCATATCAAAACCGATAATTCTGGAACTACGCTAATCTTTCAAGCAAATTGGGGTCAAATCAACAACCAGGAGGGATTTCAGCTTTTGCAGCGACAAAATGGGAATTACCAGCTCTTTGGGTACACCATGACATCTGGCGGTGGCGCAAAAGACTTTATCCTTCAGGAAGTCAACTCTGGAGGGGGATTTATCTCAGGCAAAACCTATGGCGGTAATTTGGATGATATAGGTCATTCAATGGCCAGGACCTCAGACAATGGATTAATTTTATTTGGTACCACCAATGGATTTGGTGTTGGCCTAGATGACTACCTGTTGGTAAAAACTGATTCCGTTGGTAACGATTCTATTGGCAACCCAATGCTCTCCAATTCTATAATCCAGTACGAGGACACGGCTATAGCAGAAGCCCCTGTTTCCATATTCTCCCCGGAGGTGGCTGAAAGCACCATCAAGGTCTATCCCGTTCCCATCACCACCAATGCCGTTATAGACCTGTCAGGGCTTGTAACATTCGGTGAAGAACTCTCATTTGAACTCATCAACGGTATGGGACAGGTGGTCAAACGTCAAGTGCTTAGAGAAAGCACCTTTACTTTTTCTAGAGAAGGCATAGATGACGGCATCTACACTTATCTGATACTACATCAAACTGGTAATAGTATGAAAAGATACACCGGGAATTTAGTGATCATCTCTAAGTGATCATGCTGGTTTTATGAGAGCTTATACAATTATTGGACATATTTTCTTTGCCATTCTGGCAATACTGGCAACGTACTTTTATGCTGAACGCACCATCTTTATTGACTCTGCCTTTCAAATTTTCAAAATCGTCAACTTTGAAACCTGGAACGTAGAGGCAGGGCGATACAGCGCAGTGATTTCTCAAATTCTGCCCCTTATTTTTATTAAAGCAGGTGCTTCATTGCCTCAGGTACTTTGGGCGTATTCCCTGTCATTTATTCTGCTATTTTACCTGGTCTTTTGCCTGGCAACCTACAAATTAAAAAGCGAAGTGGCAGGGATAACAATTGTTTTCCTTCTTTGTCTATGCATAAGACAGAGTTTTTATCACGTGGCAACAGAGACACATCAAGGATTGGTTTACAGCGTGCTGCTATATGCCTGGCTGAGTTACAGCTTCAATTCGACCACTTCCACTTTGCGTTATACGATAGCGGTTCTTCTGGTGCTGCTCTGTTATTTTAGCCATCCGGTAACACTAATTCCCATACTATTCATATTTGCCTATCATGCAATAGATAAGAATCTCATAAAAAACAAAAACCTGTACCTGCTCTCTGCATTGACAATAGCGCTTTACAGCTTTAAGTTTTTTGCAACACCGGAAGACTCTTACGAAGGTGATCAATTTCAGCAATTGGGAAATTTCATCCAGCTAATGCCAAATATATTGAGCTTCAGCAGCACAATTTTTTTCGCAGGAAATGTTAACAATCTTTACTACCTGCCCTTGCTCCTACTACTAGTTGTATTAATCTTCTATCTGAAAGAAAAGAATTATTTCAAATTTTGGCTGGTCGGTGGGGCAGTTTTCATGTTTATGCTAATTACATTAATTACTTACCATAGGGGAGACTCCATAGTGATGATGGAAAAGAACTTCATGCCGTTGACGATCCTCATTATCATCCCATTGGCGAATGACATCCTCTCTAATACCAAGACCAAACACAAGATGAAAGTGGGCCTGGTAAGTTTATCCGTGGCCATCGGATTGATCGGCATCGTGCTCACCGGTAACCTATTTTCTCAGCGACTTGACTATATAGATGGATTAAAATATGTGGATAATCAGAAACCTACCTCAAAGACGCTCGTYATGAATGACRATTTGAACATTGACCTYGTTATGGTCACYTGGACGATAGCTATTGAAACRTTGCTCTACAGTTCCTTGGATACAATCAACGGAAGCTMTACGACCTAYGTAGCAMRMGACAAAAGTGAAGTAKYTGCCGTRCTGRACGACCCTGAAYTATTTCTGGCTACACCAAAATGGAGAGATTGGAAAATCAGTGAATTGAACAATAAGTATTTYAAACTTGGGCGCACCACTTACCAGGTGCTYACYGATAAGTCRAGCCAGATTTACAGATCACCATCAASTATTTAAATGTCAGGTGCCCAACCCAGCTTAGATTTGATTATTCCTTGCTTCAACCCCGAACCGGGATGGGAGAGAAACCTGATTGAGCATTACACCAAGTTAAAGAGCAAGTTTGAAAGTGCATCACTATCACTCATCGTAGTTGATGATGGCTCCACACAGACTGTAAATTCTTCGAGCCGGGAAATTCTGGAAGAAGGCATTGAAGCGCTCACCTATATTGAGTATGAACAAAATAGGGGAAAAGGTTATGCCCTTAGGCAAGGCGTTGCTGAATCTTCCAGCGACTTGATCATCTTCACGGATGTGGATTTCCCCTATGAGTTGGAAAGTGTGATCGCTATTTACAATGAACTGACTGCTGGCGTTGATGTGGCATTAGGGTTTAGGCAACAAGAATATTATATCAAGGTGCCCTTGTTTCGAAAAGTGTTATCGCGGATTTTGCGATGGCTGCTCAAAGTGGTTTTGAAGCTGGAGATTACAGACAGTCAATGCGGATTGAAGGGTTTCAATGCAACCGGAAAAGAAATTTTCATGAAAACTAAAATCAACAGATTCTTATTCGATTTGGAATTTGTCATGTTACTCTCCAGAAAATCTTCAGCGAAAGCGACTCCTGTACTGGTAAAATTGAGAGACGGGGTGACCTTCAGTAAAGTAAACCTCAAGATTCTGACTGGCGAAGTAATGAACTTTTTCAAACTTGTTTTACTGAATAAAATATAGGGGATGTTGAAACCTCATTTGGGTAAAATATTGGTTCTGTTGCTGTCGATATTACTGGTAGGCGCTTTTCATTTCAGACTCATATCCAACCCCAATTCCTTGTTGCTTGGTGATACGCATGACGGGTTCAAAAACTACTATACCCTCATCTATCATATCAAGCACGATTCCACCTATAGTCGTTTTGAAGGAATGAACTATCCGTATGGTGAGCAGGTGGTGTTCACTGACAACCAACCCCTACTGTCGAACTCCCTAAAGTTCATTTCAAATAATCTGGTTGACATTTCAGCATATACCGTGGGGATCCTCAACACACTGATGCTCCTTTCAATTGTCATCACCTGCTACATTCTGTTCCTTTTATTCAAACGATTTAGGATTCCAGATCTATGGGCGGTACTTTTCGCAATTGGAATAGGGTTCATGGCCCCTCAGGTGCATCGGATGTCCGGGCATTATGCACTGTCATATGGATTTATTATTCCCTTGATCATGCTACTGTGGGTACGCTTCAAGGAAAGTCCGCTACTTAAGAACAGCCTGGCCATTGGTGCCGTGGTGCTCATGGCAGCCCTGTTACATATGTATTATTTTGCCCTATCCGCATTCTTCCTGGCAGGCTATTGGGTGCTTACAAATATCGCTAAGCGAAAAAAGGAACATCTTCTCTCTACGCTAGTGCATTTGTTTTTGCAGGTTATCCTGCCTTTTGTAATCCTTCAGCTGTGGTTCATTCTAACTGATTCGGTAGATGACAGGCCAGCAGATCCCTATGGCTTTCTCGCTTATAGGGCGCATTGGCAGGGAATCTTTTTACCCATTACGTATCCCCTGGGAAATTTCATACACAGCATCAAAGCGCTTCCCCAAATTGAATGGGAGGGCATTAGCTATGTTGGAATAATACCGGGGCTTATTTTTTTGAGATATCTGGTACTCCTGTCCTGGAAGATCATCTCCTCCAAGGGCAAAACGATAGTGGGTATTACAACCGACCCCACCTTGAACTATCTATTTCTCACGTCATTTTGCATTCTCATTTTCGCGTTTGGATATCCCTTTAAGCTCAATCTTGAGTTTCTCTTGGAGTATCTTGGACCGCTCAAGCAATTTAGGAGTATTGGCCGATTTTCATGGGTCTTCTTTTACGCTGCGAATCTCATCGCATTTATTGTCCTATACAGCATCATTGATGCCCTCAACACAAAAAAAGTGACCAGCACAGTCCTGCTCTCCTTATCCGTAGCCATTCTCTTTTATGAATCTTACACTTTTCACAATCATCGCCCTTTTTATGCATTGAACAAAACAGCAGAGCTGGCAAGTCCAAAAACCACGGAATTTCGAAAAAATGCGATTCTCGGTATCGATACAGGGCCATACCAGGCAATATTGCCGCTGCCTTACTTTCACAGTGGGTCCGAAAACATGATCGTTCATGATAGAGGAACGCTCGGTAAGAAGACCATGCTGGCTTCCATCTTATCCGGACTTCCATTGTGTGCGGTAAATATGAGCCGCACTTCACTCTCTCAAAGTTTGAATAATATTCAACTTATTCTGGAACCTTATAGTAGCTATAAGGTATTTGATACCTACCCATCCAACAAACCACTTCTTCTGTGGATCGAGAAAGGTGCTCAACTTTCAGAGGATGAACGAACGCTGGTTAATGAGGCGCGATTCATTTATGAAGACGGTAAAGTCAGCCTGGCCGTGCTAGAAATTCAGCAATTCTATGATATTCTGAACGAACGCTATCGGACAACTCGAGAGGAGGTTGTGGACTCGACATTGCATCTTTTTGGCAGCTTCCTAACAAGGGATTCGGTGCTAAACTTCTACCATGAATACAAACTAGATTCAGATGGAATCATCAAAAATTGGGACTCCGAGCCTTCCACAGGAGACATGTCCGATAAGAACGAAATATTCAACGCGACCCTGCCGATGCAAGATACCGTTCCTTATGTTTTATCGCTGTGGGTCAATTTTCAAGAGGACCTTCAACCCACCGCCAGGGTATTTTTTGACGAACTCAGTCCAGATGGAGAACTTGTTTTTTCACACTCCTGGTCATTTGGAGAGCTGGCGAAACTGCTGGATGATAATTGGGCTTTATTAGAATACAAATTCAAACCACATGCGAAGGACAATCGCATGCGTTTCACGCTTACCAGGGAGACCTTCCTGAATTTAACGATAACGTGGAACCATTTAATGATCCGCCCGGCCGCGAATGACATCTACATGATCCGAGATGAGCAAACGATCTACAAAAATGGGAGAAAATATGGGGCGGAAAATTTCCTAAGAGCCGGAGACTAAATTAGATCCATTTCTGCTGAAGCGCTTTTCAACCTACCCTATACCCGGGCTCCAAGAAAACATCTACAAATGTCATTTGAGACAATTGTCATCTCGACCAAAGGGAGAGATCTCCCTGAACTTGCAGATGGACTGGTAAAAAACACGTCCTAACTTGAAATGCTGCATGCTTAAACAGATACTTATCCCGAACTCAAGTTTAGTTAATATTCAGGATATAAGGCTTTATTGTCCAGCACCCCTTCAATCGCCTCCATCACCTGATCATCCAACAGCTCCACAACTTCCAGAGACGATAAATTTTGTTCCAGCTGCGCTACTTTGGATGCGCCAAGAATGAGCGTGCTCACATCTGGATTCTTGAGGCACCACGCCAGCGCCATGTTTGTCATACTCGTCCCGATACCATCAGCAATTTTGGTGAGTTGCTTCACCTTTTCAATACGCGCATCGCTTAATGTACTGTCCTTTAGCCAGTCGAATCCTTCCAAGGCCAACCTGGAATTCTTGGGAATCCCATCATTGTATTTACCTGTTAACAGTCCAGAAGCTAGTGGTGACCAAACCGTGGTGCCCATTCCATGATCCCGGTAGAGCTTGAAATAGTCTACCTCAAAAGTCTTGCGATGAAACATATTGTAATGTGGCTGTTCCATCATTGGTGGAATGAGGTGGTTCACCTTCGCAACCATGATCGCCTCCTGAATCTCTTGTGCCGTCCATTCTGAAGTGCCCCAGTACAATATTTTGCCTTGTTGAATTAAGTTGTGCATGGACCACACGGTTTCTTCCATGGGCGTATGGACGTCAGGCCGGTGGCAGAAGAATAAATCAAGATAATCTACCTGCATGCGCTTTAAAGATGCATGGCATCCTTCCATAATATGCTTTCGGCTCAGTCCCTTTTGGTTGGGCAAGTCTCCGCCCCAAAATACCTTACTGGAAACAAGGTAGGTATCGCGCGACCAGTTCAGTTCCTTCAAAATCTTACCCATCACGATTTCGGACTCCCCTTTCGCGTAAATCTCAGCATTGTCGAAGAAATTGATTCCCCGTTCATAAGCCAGTGCCATACAATCTTTAGCGATGGTGTTATCAACTTGTTTTCCAAAGGTGATCCATGAGCCAAATGACAAAGCGCTCACCTGAACGCCTGATCTGCCTAGTCTTCTGTATTCCATGATTTCTTCATTGTAATGATTGGCGCTTCACGCACTGGCGATCTAACTTCAACCGCTTTATAGTATAAAGGTAAGAACACTTCGCTACTTCCTTGAAGATGTTTCCATAGCATTTGAGGGGGTGCTTCGCTCATTGTAAATATTTAAAATAGCTTTTGATACATAGTGATCCACTGCACCTCACTGTTCGCTTGAAGCCAGGCTTGCACAAATGAGGAATCCACGCCAGCTCACATTATTCACCCATCGACACAACCTTAAAAACCGTTCTTCTGTTCTTGGCCCGGTCAGCCTCGTTCGTATTGGGGCGGATCGGTTGCGTTTCACCGTACCCTATATAACCCAGGCGCTCCTTGTCAATGCCGTGCTCAATCAAATACGAATACACTGATTTAGCCCTGTTTTCGGATAAAATTTGATTTGATTTGAGGTCGCCCACATTATCCGTATGCCCTTCTATCTCAATGTGCACGGTCTCATTTTCGATTAAGAAATCGATCAGCTTTTTCAACTCTATAAATGAACTCTCCTTCAAAGCGAAAGAGCCACTCTCGTAAAAGATGTTTTTCAGGATGGCCATGCGGTTAATCTGAATAAGCTGCAATGGAACATCCATCAGGTAAGGCTCAGAACTTGTACCGGCCTTCATCAACGAGAAGTTCTCAGAGAAAAACAGATAGCGCTTCTTTGATACATTCAACGCATAATTCTTATTGGTGGGTAGACACACCAGGAATTCCCCCGTAACCCGGTCAGACGATGACTCTACCACCACATCACCTGTTTCCAGATCAATCAGTTCAAATCGAGCGCTTAAACTCTTCTTTGTTTTGCTGTCATAAACCCTACCCTTCATGTAAGTCACTTTAATCGGACGTACACCTTCATGGAGCGGGAACTGATACATGTCCAAACCTCCTTCTCCACCCTCTCGGTTAGATGAAAAATAAGCGGTCCCTCCCCCAGCGGATACAATGAGGCCATTCTCGTCATTGAAGGTATTGATGGGATATCCCAAATTCTTGGGTTTTCCCCAGGAACCATCCTCCTGACGCTTGGAAACAAAAATATCCAAACCACCCATGCCGACATGTCCATTGGAAGCAAAGTAGAGCGTTTGATTATCAGGATGGATAAAGACAGCCTCCTCTTTGCCTTTGGTATTGATCACCGGGCCGAGATTTTGTACCTGGCCCCACACGCCTTCATCAGTGAGTTGACTCATCCAAATATCAGCATCTCCTAAGCTTCCCTTCCTCTGGCTGACAAAGTACAGCGTCTTTCCATCTGATGAATAAGAAGGTTGCACATCCCAGGCTGCTGTACTAATGGGTGGCCCCATGTTCATCGGCATTGACCACTTATCCCCTACTTTTTTCACAAAAAAGATATCGCATTTACCATAGCCTTTTCTATTCGGGCCATAGCCATATCGCTCTTCACAGGCGGAGAAAATAATGATCTTGCCATCAGGAGAAATCGTTGGAGAGCCCTCGTTGTAGTGGGTATTGATGGGCGCTCCCATGTTGTAACACTTGGACCACTTCCCATCACGCTTCTCGCTAACATAGAAATCTTCCTGCTCACCAAATTCGTTTTGATCATCCTTAATCCGACGGGTATAGAGCAATACATCGTTATCCGCTGTGATTGCGGGGAAATACTCATCGTAAGCAGAATTCACATTAGGGCCAAGGTTCTTCGGCTCAAATGGAACTGGATGCTCCATCGCGAGCTTCGCAAAATCGCATACAGCGATATTGTGTTCAGCTCTTTCCCTATACCTCTCSGAMRYKCGNAGKGSMWKNAAAGAAATTGTTGAAAATGCCCCCTTGCGTTCTTATAATCACCAGTGCTGACCTCCAGGTATCCTAGATTAAATAAACAAAGTGGATAAAAGCTAGGATTGATCGCGACCACTTTTCGATACGCGTCTATCGCTCCTTTCACATTGCCTAAATCCAACTGAATTTCGGCATGCACCAAATGCGCCTCCACAAAATTAGGGTCAATGGAGAGCGCCCCGTTGATAGCTACAACAGCCTGCGCATACTGCCTNGCAAGAAACAGCTCCCGCCCCTTTTCAAAACGCTTAATGGCTTTCTTTGAACTGGACGTGAACTCTTGTGCCCAGACGGCCCCTCCAAACAGTACCAGGAGCAATGATAAAAGAAAAACACGCTGCAATATTGCCTTCAAATCTTTAATTTTACCTAGGTACAAACATACAGCTATAACGATAGCCTCACAAAATGTTTRTRCAATAATTGAACCGGAGGAACGAAAAAATTCACATCAGGCTATTGGCCACATTTTAACGTCCCTTTTAATTTCATTCACGGTTCCTCCAGATAACTTGATCAACAGGGTTTCATTAGGCGGAGCGAAGCGTAGCCAAGTCGAGAATTGGTATAAGAAAAGGTGATATGCGCGTATGTATGAAACTGTGAAGGTGTGGGTATCAGGACTATGCGTGCACGGATAAAGGGGAAATACGGAAGTAGGAGCATACAAGTGACAGCAAATTGTTAACGATACATCAAATACTGACCAAGTATTGGGGGCACACCTCTTTTCGAGCCGTCCAAGAGGATATTATCCAGTCAATTTTGGATGGTAAGGACACGCTTGCTTTGTTGCCTACCGGTGGTGGAAAGTCGGTCTGCTTYCAGRTACCGGCAWTWKCRATGGATGGMATWTGCRTRGTGRTCTCCCCGCTYATCGCCCTCATGAAAGATCAGGTRGAGAATTTGAATAGTAAGGGCATATCAGCAGTCGCGTTGTACTCTGGCATGARRCCRAAAGAAATTGACATWGCCYTRGACAATTGCATCTATGGACATACCAAACTCTTRTAYATCTCRCCCGARCGCYTAGCATCGGAGATCGTGAGARTCAGAATCCAGAAGATGAACGTCAGCTTYTGTGCRGTAGACGAAGCRCATTGTATCTCCCARTGGGGTTATGATTTTCGCCCYGCTTATCTGAATATCATCTCYATTAGGGAGCTTCATCCAAATCTTCCAATCATGGCCCTTACCGCCACGGCCACGCCCAATGTGGTGATCGATATTCAGGATAAACTCGGTTTCAAAGAGGGCAATGTATTTCAGAAAAGCTTTGAAAGGAAGAACCTGGCCTATGTGGTTCGCCATATTGACGATAAGCATAAGAAAATGCTGCAAGTGATTAAGTCGGTGGCAGGAAGCGGGATTATTTATGCACGCAGTAGAAAGAGAACCAAGGAAATTGCAGAAATGTTACAGCGGCAACAGATTTCCGCTGATTTCTACCATGCCGGTCTGGATCACAAAGTCCGAAGCGCGAAGCAAGAACTTTGGATGCAAGGAAAGAGTCGGATCATGGTCGCCACCAATGCTTTTGGGATGGGTATTGACAAGGGAGATGTTCGCTTTGTGATTCACCTGGAACCACCCGATTCGCTTGAGGCATATTTCCAGGAAGCTGGAAGAGCCGGCCGCGATGAGCGGAAAGCCTATGCCGTATTGCTTTACAATAATTCGGATGAGCTGGAAGCTGAACAACGTATCAAGGCTGGGTTTCCAACTGTTGACACGATAAAGAAAGTATATCATTCTCTCGGAAATCAATATCAGCTCGCCATCGGTGCAGGAGAAGGGACCGCATTTGATTTTAATGCCGGTGACTTTTCCAAAACGTATAAAATAAATATCATAGACGTCTTCAATTCCATAAAATTCCTTGAAAAAGAAGGACTGGTGAGTACGACCGATTCCTTTCGGGCACCTTCCACCTTTATGGTCAAGATGCATAAGACGGATCTCTATAACTTCCAGGTAGAGAACAGCCATTTCGATCCATTTGTGAAGCTTTTGCTTCGCTCCTATGGGGGCTCATTTGATGGACCTGTCAAAATTAATGAAGGCGAACTCGCAAAGCGCTTCGGCGTCCCGGTTAGGAATATTGAGAAAATGTTAAACCAGCTAAACCAGATGGAAGTCATTGAGTACATCCCTCAAAATAAGTCTCCTCAACTCATTTATACCCAGAGCAGAATTGACACCAAAAACTTGCGCCTGGCCCCTGAAAATTACCGAAAGCTCAAAGAGTTGGCGGTGGAGAAGTCCAAGGCGGTAATTGAATATGCCAAGAGCATTTCAAAATGCAGAAGCATCGCACTGCTCAGATACTTTGGGGAGGATGATGCATACCGTTGTGGGTCCTGCGACATCTGCCTGGAGCGCAATAAGATTGAGCTGAGCGACCTGGAATTTGCTTCAGTGCTAGACATTATCAAACCAGTTCTACTAACCGAGGCCAAAACCATCGATGAGCTGGTTCAGGATATTTCGAAATACCCAGCTGATAAAACCCTCAAAGTGATCCAGTGGTTATTGGACGCCAACAAGATCCGTTACGATGATATAGAGCGGTTGCATTGGAACACCCTGCCTTCGGGTAAGTAAACTAATAAATGAAAAAGCTAGGGTTAGATTTTTATCAGGGAGAAGATGTGGTTCAGATCAGCAAGGACCTATTAGGGAAATTCCTGATGACCAACTTCAATGGGGTGATTACCGGCGGAATCATCACTGAGACAGAAGCCTACGCCGGAGAAACTGACCAGGCTTCTCATGCTTTTGGAGGCAGGTGCACAACACGCACAGAAATTATGTTCCGACAAGGTGGGACTGCTTATGTCTACCTTTGCTATGGTATCCACCATCTCTTCAATGTGGTGACGAATCACGTGGGCACACCCCATGCAGTGTTAATCAGGGCCATTCATCCTAAAGAAGGATTGGATGTAGTACTGGAGAGACGAGGCATGAATAACAAGAGCAAGAAAGCGCTGGCTGGAGGACCAGGAACGGTGTCACAAGCATTGGGCATTACTACAGCCAATACAGGGATTGATCTCAATGGAGATGAGATTTGGATTGAGGACCGGGGAATTGAGATCGATCCTGGTGCTATTTTGGCGGGGCCGAGAGTGGGTGTAGATTATGCGGGGGTGGATGCTGATTTGCCGTATCGATTTAGGATTGGTTTATAGCGGGCCTGCCACGGGAACATGTGGTGCGCAATCTGAAGACGATTTATACAATGCGTGTTGATTCCGGAAGAAGGACGGAGAATGAAAAATGTCGAATGTCAAATGATAAATTAAAAAGTGATTGGGTGATTGATTTGGAATTCTAAGTGTGTCGTCAATCCAGGGTTCGCTTTTTATCCAATTTGACATTTGACATCCGAAATCTGAAATTTGACATCTTTATAAGTATATGCCCAAGGAAAATTCATATAGCCAAATTTGGAAAATCACCTATCCAATCATCATTGGATACCTGGCACAAAACATCGTTTATGTGGTGGATACCGCATTTCTCGGAAGGGTAAGCGAGGTAGCATTGGGCGCAGGTGGATTGGCGGGCTTGTATTATATCGCCATCTTCATGCTGGGGATGGGTTTTGGAACGGGCAGTCAAATCATGATGGCCCGGCGACACGGGCAGGGAGACACCACTTCTATTGGCAAGATATTGGACCATAGCTGGTACTTCCTAATGGCATTTGCGGTTGTGGTTTTCCTAATCCTAAAATACGCAACACCCTTTTTCTTCGACATCGCACTGAGCTCTGGCGGAGTGAATGCGGCCTCAATGGAGTATCTCGATTATCGCGCCTTTGGTATCTTCTTCGCGTTCATTAACGTGGCTTTCAGGGCCTTTTTTGTAGGGATCGGAAAAACCCAGGTGCTGATTTGGAGCACGGTGGTCATGGCCGTTGTAAACATTGCCTTGGATTATGCGCTGATCTTTGGAAATTGGGGATTTCCAGAGATGGGAATCGGTGGTGCGGCACTGGCATCCGTGATTTCAGAAGGCTTTGCAATGTTGTATTTTGCCTGGTATGCGCTCTCTAAAGGCGAAGAAAATCAGATTACCTTCCGGCAGCAATACAACTTCCTTCAACTTCCAAAAGTTGACTTTGCCGCCATGAAGAATCTACTGAAGATCTCCATTCCAGTTATGTTTCAGAACTTCATTTCACTGGGAGGATGGTTCCTTTTCTACCTCATCATAGAAGGAATGGGCGAACGGCCACTAGCAATATCCAATATTGTTAGAAGCATCTATTTGATTCTGATGATTCCGGCGATTGCCTTTTATTCAGCGACCTATACCTTGGTCTCCAATACCATGGGCAGGGATGAAAGCCATGAGATTAAGCCCCTGCTAAAACGGATTATTGGTCTTGGTTTTTTGTTTTCCCTGGTGCTCAGCATCATCATCAGCTTGATTCCAGAATATGTGGTTGAAATCTATACCAATGATGCGAACCTGCTGTTGGAGACCATACCCACGCTTCGGGTTGTCACGGTAGCCCTGCTACTTATTCCTTTCTCTATGGTCATGTTCGCCGCAGTTGCAGGGACGGGTAATACCATAGAGTCCCTGGTTTTGGAAGTGACCACGGTGTTGATCTATCTTTCTTGTACCTATTACTTTGCCAGGGTGTTATCATGGCCCGTTGAACAGGTGTGGTATACGGAATTGATTTATTTGATTATCCTGGGGACACTATCGGTGGTGTTTTTTAAAACCTGGAATTGGAGGAGGGCGAAGGTGTAAAATGGAATGGCATTGCTCTCCTCCACTGATGCTTGGACAGGTAAAAAACCAAGGCCAAATGGGTGTGCAAGCGAAGGCTAGCCGATTGCTCAAATCGTCATTTTACTAACGACCTTTCCAGAGCTTGGGACTTCTACTGGTATGCAATATTGCCAGAATGACAATACGGTCCTTTTCAACAACATAATGGATTCCATATGGAAATCTCTTAACGACTGCCACTCTTGTTTGCTTGTATTTAACTGCAAATAGTTCAGGATTGGTCTTTATCGTGGCGATCTCCATATCCAAGGCCTCTAAAAACTTCGCCCCTAAACCCTTCCCTTGTTTATTGTACTACATAGCAGACCTTGAAGCATCAAGTTCTGCTTCAGACGTAATAATTACGCTGCGGTTCATAATTGTGTTTCGATCCTCCGCTTTACTTGGTCCCAATCCGAACCAGAATCTGGATCGTTTTTATATGACGCTAGTCGCTCATCTAGTATTTTTTGATGTTCTGAGCTTAACTCAAAATCATCCTTCTGGTACTCTTTAGCAAGAGCATAAACCATCTTAATAAACCGTTCATCAGCATTATTTATCAACTGATGAAGTTTTTCCCTGATTTGCGCTGTGCTCATAGCAAATAGTATTGGCTTTGTACAAAGTTAACGTCATTATCAGGATTTTAGTTTCAGACCTGGAATGATCCCCGTCAGATTTTGCAAGGGTTTTTTGTTGGCTGTTCATACCTTGGTTGATTGCTCCGATCTCCTTGGTCTTGTTGCCGACGGTAGTGGGGACCGGCAATACAATTGAGTCACTGGTGTTGGAGGTGACCACGGTCTTAATCTACCTGGCTTGCACCTATTACTTTGCCAGAGTGTTATTGTGGCCCGTGGAACAGGTGTGGTATAAAGAGTTGATTAAATTGTATCAATCTGCTGGGTTTCTCAATACCAAAGCAATGACGGTATGTGATAATGTTTAGTTTACACCTTCCGATACACCAGCCTGGGAAGTTAGGATTGGGACTAGCACCGGAGGCTGGATCCAGTAAGAAGCGCAATAAACCGCGTCCTTAACGCGCTGTATTACTGCTTAATGATGTAAAGCGTACTCTACACTATCGTTTCCTTTTCTGTCGATTTCAGCAAACTCAGACTTGCTTTTGCCAATCCATTGCCTGGGAACTCCTCCAAAGTTCTGGTATAGTACGCTTTTGACTGCTCTCCATTTCCTAATTGTCCATAGCAAAAAGCAATATTGGCCAAAGCCATTTCTTGATAGGACATTCGAGAAGAGCTCAAAAGCGTTACAAATCGATATTTATCAATCCAATTGTGCGCTTCGAAGAATTCATAGCTCTCTTTGAAGTAAGGTATTGCCGTTTCAAATTCTTCTGCTTTCACCAATTTCACCCCTTTTCTGTGAATCTTTGGAATTTGTGTTCTGAGCAGAAAAGAAAGAACTAGATAAGTGAAGCTACCTAAAATGACCGATTCATTGGGAAACAATAAATACCAGATAAAGATGATGCTACCCATTACAATCAAATGAGGAACAGTTGATATCCAGTTGATTTGTCTGACTGTCGGTACGGTTGAACTCATATTGTTGAATGCACTGGAGCACGTATAACACACCACTGTAATTAACGGAACCCAATCTTCCAGATGTTTAAAATCCGAAAGCGCAGTTTACATAAAACAGCAATGCTCTCATAGAGTAGAAATACCCTTTATTCAAGTAAAAAGTAAAAAGGTTAAAGGTTAAAGGAAATGGGCAATGGGCAACGGGCAACGGGCAATGGGCAATGGGCAATGGGCAACGGGCAATGGGCAATGGGCAATGGGCAATGGGCAATGGGTAAGAGGTAAGAGGTAAATCGTAAAAATCAAAAGGGAATTACATCACCCTCCTCTGATCACTTTTTACTTTTTACTTTCTACTTTTATCTTGATTCTTATAGTGCATGGGGCCCGATTCTGGCTTCACACCTTAGGCCCCACCTCAGCTAGACCTCTTTTTCAAAATAGATTTTGTAAAACTTCCGGCCATCTGGGTCTGTTCCCTGCTCTATCAATTCCCGGTCTCCGTGAATGTAGATGTGAAAGTTCTTATCCAGTTTGAGAACACTTTTGAAAATCCTTGCCTGCTTTTTGACCGCATGGTTGGAGATCCCAAATTCATCCGAGAGTTCGATGTCATATTCCGCTCGATAATTGGAATCAAAGCTTTGAAAAGAGTCGATTACTTCGCGGTCCTGTAGCACCTCCTCTTCAAATTCATCACGCTTGAAGTTTTCATGCGTTTTGAAATAATCCATGGATCTATTGAGCATGTCAATCTTATCGGTTTTGTTGACTTCAAATTCCTCCGATAGCTGTGTAGTCAAATAATTCTTGGTAATTCCTAAAAACTCCTTGGTCTGGTGGTAATCATTGCTGATCGGCTTGACATTCAAGAAATCGTTCCGCCAATATTGCGCTTCCCCAGAACTATTGGAACCATCCATAATCAAAATTTTATAGCCATTGTCTGCGTCTGTGTTAAATATGAGACAAGCCTTATCAATGCCCTTGAGCTCAAATCCATAATCATGATTGATCTTAAATTTGGATTGTTCAGATTCCATTTTTATAAATGGGACGTTCGTTTCTGACTTAAATATCCCAATTGCATCCACAGTCACATCATCCAATAAGGCTTTTGAGAAATGGGCGATATTTAACTCTCCTTCGTTAATCTTTGGGTGTGTTGATTGCTCATAGAGCAGTTTTGCCAAATTTTTGGAGGCGTCTATAAAATCATCACCATTCATAAACATCCCTTTAATGATTGAATAGGTGTCATTCAACTCCACCTCTACCGCGTGATTAAAGCAGAAGTTTTCCTCCGTTTTCAAGGAGACCAGAAAGTACTTCAGTAAATACTCTAGAGACGCCTCGTCAACAATCGAAATATCATTGGATAAAATATTTTGTTCCTCTCTATGCTTATTTCCTACATGGTGGGTAATTAGCTTGTTCAATCTGAGCCTGGTAAGATCTATTGCCATAATGCTGTTTTCTTGTTCTGATTTGAGCGCTTTCAAACCAATTAATGGCGAAGGTAATTTTTCCTGAGAATCTGGGGCAATTTCTAAAAAAACCTGAATTTAGGATAAAGCTAGTATGTCTACCAAATGATCTTCGAATTACGAATAGATACGAATTTACGAATTCACTACTCCGATAGATTTGGAAATTCAAAGTACTCCAGATTTTGCCACATTGCCTTGGTGTAATAATCTTTAGGAAAGTATTCTCCATTTATGATGAATGGGGCAGTTTTCTCACTCGGGATGACTGAAAAGCCTTCCCTTCGTATCTATTTGTTATTCGGTGATAAAAATAACTGATCACTTTGTTAACCCGAATTCATCGTTAATAAGGCAGCTTTATTAAAGTGCAAAAACCCATTCCCTTGCGTACCCCCCAGATACACGTGCATCATTCTTCATTTAAAAAATTCATATTAAAGACAAAATATGTACGTCATTGCTAAAGCTTTGTCCGGCAAACAAAGGCAGCTAGAATCTGTTATGTAGATCACTTTGCCATGTTTGAAGGGATGATGGTAACGTTTCTTGCAGATTGCCGAGCCTTGAGGGCTGGCAATGACGGTGTTTGAGGGGGGAGCGGGTAAGGTGACAGTTGACAAGGGAAAAGTAGAAAGTAGAAAGTAGAAAGTAGAAAGTAGAAAGTAGAAAGTAGAAAGTAGAAAGTAGAAAGTAGAAAGTAGGAAGTAGGAAGTAGGAAGTAGGAAGTAAAAAGTAGGAAGTAAAAAGTAGGAAGTAAAAAGTAGGAAGTAAAAAGTAGGAAGTAAAAAGGGAAAGAGAAAGGGAATATTGGAAGATTGGAAGATTGGAAGATTGGAAGATTGGAATATTGGAATATTGGAATATTGGAATATTGGAATATTGGAATATTGGAAGATTAGAAGATTGGAAGATTGGGTTGCTTCGCAGAAAGACGGTGTAGCCAAAGTTCACAGATTCGTGTACTACGCTACCTTCTTATTGGATGCCATTGTAGAATTGTGATAATCAAACTGGATTGCTTCTGTGATTCTGTGCTTCCTGGTAGCTTCAGGAATAGGTTCTCTATCCCAATAAAAAGAGCCGATATAGAAACCCATACCCATTAAGATGACCAACAGAAATATGAGTCCAAAGGTTCCCCCATTGGAATAGACTCCATGCTTATTGTCAAATTTATTATTGTAATTGTTCCAGTGTTCCAGGGAACCTTGGTCATGAGTATCAAGCATATGTGGCGGTATTGGGTCTAGTATATACGTTTGAACATACGTTAGGTTTCTGCCAGCCTACCTGATATAAACCCCCTGTTTCAACGCAATTTCGCGATCAGAAGCTGCGGGCGTTACCGAGCGCACCAACGCCAATACAATTGCCGACGCTAATACTAAACCCACAAGGCCTCTTGAGTTGTTCAGGTAAGTCATAATAGGTTCCACTTCGCTCTCACGCCAACATCGCCAGATGCACTATTTCAGGACATCATAGCGGTTGTTATCTAACCCAATTTTCTTCCTTTTTCGAAGCCATTTAACCTCATTTTACATGCAATAGTACGGCATATATCATATGAATTTATTGAATTTCGACCTTTGACTAAAAACATACATCATCTTATCTATCTGATTTACACTTCTTTATGATACAATCAAGAATATTATAGTACTTTCTATTGCATAGTACCATTTATTATATATATCTTTGCATTGTAAGTTACTTTGTATGACATATATTGACGAAAATATTTTAAGTATGGAAATAGATATTGAATACCAAGCGAAAGATGCTGGATATTGGCGTCTAGTAGCTGGTGGCTGGGTACCTAAGCAAGAAGTATCGAAAAACTACCAGCATCTAGTATCCAGTATCGAGCAACACTTTCCAAACATGGAAAATGCATCGTCGTAGCTTACACACGAACAAACATCTGAAAAGCCAGATACAATGAACATAGAAAACACCAAGGCACAAATGCGAAAAGGGGTGCTGGAATACTGCATCTTGTCCATCCTCTCAAGTGGAGAAGCCTATCCTTCAGACATTATAGACAACTTGAAACAAGCAAAGCTGATTGTGGTTGAAGGCACACTCTACCCGCTTCTCACAAGACTGAAAAATGCGGGCCTCCTCTCCTATCGCTGGGAAGAGTCAAAGACAGGGCCCCCAAGAAAATATTATTCACTGACGGAAGTTGGAACCACATTCCTGGGAGAACTGAATATAACCTGGAAAGAGTTACAGAGTGCTGTAAACTCAACAAGCAAAACCAAGAAAAAATAACAAACCCGCCTGTCACTTGACAGGCCTAATCAGCCAAAAATGAAAAAGACAGTCACTATTAATCTTAGCGGTTTCATCTTCCACATCGATGAAGATGCCCACGACCATCTGAGCAGCTACCTCTCCAAAATCCGGGGCTACTTCACAGACTCAGAGGGTCAGGATGAAATCATGTCTGACATAGAGTCCAGGATTGCTGAGATGTTTCAGGAGAAGATCTCCAAGACCAAAGAGGTCATCAATATGGCGGATGTGGAGAGCGTAATCGCCGTGATGGGCAAGCCAGAAGATTACCTGGAAGACAGTACGCAAGGAGAACCTACAAAAGAATCGAACAGCCATAGCAGCACAGGTGGAGCAACCTATACCCATACTGGCACCCGTCGGGTTTTCAGAGACCCAGATAATGAAGTGCTAGGTGGGGTTTGTGGTGGTATAGGTGCCTATTTCAATATAGATCCACTTTGGCTGCGACTGGCGTTCGTCTTCTCTCTCTTTGTGTTTGGAACTGGATTCTTTCTCTATATCATCCTTTGGGTAATCATCCCTGAAGCCAAGACGACCGCTGAGAAGCTGGAAATGAGAGGCGAGGAAGTCAACGTTTCCAATATCGAGAAATCGATCAGAGAAGAGATGGACAACCTAAAAAAAAAGTTTAACGACCTGGCCGATGGGACCGCCAAATCAGCTCCTGCTCAACAAGCCAAAAGCATAATAAGTAAGATCGTTGACTTCATTGTTAGCATTCTCACCTTTGCGGTTAAGACCATAGCCAAGTTTATTGGCATCATATTCATTGGCGTCGGTATCGTACTCATCATTATGTTGCTGGCCTCGTGGTTCGGAACAGGAAGCATCCTAAATATTACTCCTGCCGGTATTACCACCCTGGCACACAGCAAGATTTCAACCCTGTTCTTCACAACTACAGAACAATTCAACATGGGTTCGCTTGCAGTCCTGTTGTTGCTTGGCATCCCGGTAGTTGCGTTAATTTATAATGGTATCAAAATGTTGCTTGGAATCAAAAAGCACATTCCAGGCTTAGGTGTCGCAGCTATGGCATTATGGGTAGCGGGAGCCATTCTAGCAGGATACGTAGGGTCACAAGTTGCCTTGGATTTCAACAAGAAGGGCATAACCAAGCATGCGATGGTAATTCCACCTACCGGTAGTAACACACTCTATCTTGAGGTTGTTGGCGATGAATACGATGAAGATGACTACGACAACAGAATTCGAATCAATGACTGGATTTTGTATGAGGATGAAGACGAAGCAGTGAATTATGGGAATTGTGAATTGGACATCAGACGAAGTAAGAATGATAGCTTCCAAATAACCACAATCTATTCGGCCAGAGGTCGAACACGCAAAACGGCAACCACTCGATCCAGTGCAATTAATTATCAGTACACCCGAATCGATTCACTGGTCCAGTTCGATCCATACTTCAACATCAATGATTTGGACAAATGGAGAAATCAGCGAGTGAAAATTATTGTGAGGGTTCCTCTTGGTGGAAGCGTCTACCTAAATCAGAGCATGGGCCGCATCATCTTTGATATCGATAATGCAACGCGTACTTATGACAGAGACATGCTCGGTTATAAGTGGACCATGCTTGAAAAAGGCCTCACCTGCATTGATTGCTGGGAAGAAGGAGAAGAACCGGACCCAGTAGGCTATTATGATGATGAGGATGAAGATGAGCATGACCATGATCATGACCATAATCACGACGACTATAATAATGAAGAGGATGAGGAGAACTAGAAGATGGAGAAACGGAAATTGATGGCCTTATTGATCGTGAGCCAAAAGCCCGAGCGACCTACCGATCACAGGAATACAGTGGCTTAGCCCCGCTTATCTGCTTCCATATAAGGAGGCCAGACGGGCAGCCACTGTGACACTAAGAACACCCAATATCCACTGGCATGTCCCAAGCTGGGGCATGATTAAGATAAAGCTAATGCCCTGGTTTTAAGCGCTCAGCAGCCCTCGTAAAATCGGGTAATTTTTCTTAACTTCGCGATCCCTCACCAGAAATATCGCCTGTCTTAAAAAAAACCTTTAATAAGAGTTTTGCCTAAAAAACCGACTAAAAAGAACCGCTCAGAGGACATCTCATTTGATGTCTTTACTAAAGAAGTTCTGTCGGATTACAAAGTGGCAATAGAAAGCAGGAAAGCCAGTCTTTTAGGTCGCAAAGAAGTACTCTCTGGGAAAGCCAAGTTTGGCATTTTTGGAGATGGAAAAGAAGTGGCACAGCTGGCCATGGCCAAGTATTTTCAGCCTGGTGATTTCCGCTCAGGATACTACCGAGATCAAACATTCATGATGGCGGCCGGCCTGCTTTCGGTACAGGAATTCTTCGCGCAGCTTTACGCCCATCCTGATATTGACGCAGATCCTTCCTCCGGTGGACGACAAATGAATGCCCATTCAGCAACAAGAACCCTGAATCTGGATGGATCATTTAAGGACCTCACTAAAATCAAGAATTCCTCGGCTGACATGTCGCCCACGGGAAGTCAAATGCCCCGCTTATTGGGATTGGCTTATGCCTCCAAATTTTATCGAAATAACGAGGGGCTACAGCAGCACAGAGGGTTCTCCGTTGCAGGAAACGAAGTTGCATTCGGGACCATCGGGGATGCAAGTACCTCAGAAGGATGTTTCTTTGAGACCATGAATGCAGCTGGTGTGTTGCAAGTTCCCATGGTATTATCTGTATGGGACGATGGACATGGTATCTCTGTTTCCAAAAAATTCCAAACCACTAAAGAGAGCATTTCAGAGCTCCTAAAAGGGTTCGAGAGAGACCCTGAAAGAATAGAAGAGGGCTTGAATGGAGAGGGTTTTGAGATTTTCAAAGTAAATGGGTGGGATTATCCTTCTCTTTGTGAAACCTATGAAAAGGCGGTAAATATTGCCAGAACCAAGCACATCCCTGTCCTTATTCATGTTGAAGAGGTAACCCAACCACAGGGACACTCAACATCAGGTTCTCATGAGCGGTACAAATCAAAAGAACGACTTCAGTGGGAAGATGACATGGACTGCCTTGTCAAGATGCGGGAGTGGATCATAGGAGGTGCCATCGCTACAGAAGAAGAGCTGGACCAAATTGAAAAACAGGCTGAAGAGCTTGTAAAGACAGAGCAAAAGGCCGCCTGGAAAGCCTTTCAAGACCCCATCAAAGCAGAAATTGTAGAGGTGGCGAGCATGCTAGAAAACATGGCGTCCCAGAGTAGCAATAAGGTCTTCATTGAGAAAATCATCAAGGATCTAAAGTCCAATCTCACGGTTGATCGGACCATGCTGATGGAAGCCATCAAAAAGTCCTTGCGCATTGTAAGAAATGAATCTAATCCCCAAGCTCAGTTGCTTACCGATTGGTTGTCAGAATCCAAAATAGCCAACTATGAGCGCTACAACTCATTCCTCCACAGCCACTCCACTAAGTCAGTCCTAAAGATTAAGCCTGTTGCAGCAACCTATAGTGGCGAGGCGAATATGCAGGATGGACGCATTATCCTAAGGGAGAACTTTGACGCCATCCTTGGCAAAATGCCGGAGGTGATGGTCTTTGGTGAAGACGCCGGTAAAATTGGAGGTGTAAATCAAGGACTGGAAGGTTTACAAGAAAAATACGGTGAGCTGAGAGTATTTGATACTGGTATCCGGGAGACCACCATTATTGGCCAGGCAATCGGATTAGCCATGCGTGGCTTACGGCCAATTGCGGAGATTCAGTATCTCGATTACCTACTCTACGCCCTTCAGATCGCAAGTGATGATTTGGCCACCTTACAATACCGAACCAAAGGCGGGCAAAAAGCACCTGTCATCATCCGAACACGTGGACATCGACTGGAAGGCATCTGGCACTCAGGTTCTCCATTGGGAATGATCATCAACTCACTCCGTGGTATCTATGTTTGCTGCCCCAGGAATATGACCCAAGCAGCGGGTTTCTACAATACACTGTTGGCAGGTGATGACCCTGGAATTGTCATTGAATCACTGAACGGTTACCGCCTCAAAGAAAATGTACCGACCAACCTTGGGGATTTCAGGGTTCAGCTAGGCATTCCGGAAGTTTTGGTTGAGGGAGAAGACGTAACCCTAGTCACTTATGGCTCCATGGTGAGAATGGTGCAGGCCGCAGCCAAACAACTCACTGAAGTGGGCATCTCAGCTGAAGTCATTGACGTGCAAACTTTACTTCCTTTTGATCTACACAGTTCTATCCTGGAGTCTATTAAGAAAACGAATAGGGTTGTATTTATTGATGAAGACGTACCTGGAGGGGCCACGGCCTATATGATGCAAAAAGTGGTAGAAGAACAAGGTGGATTCCAATACCTCGACTCAGCTCCTAAAACACTCGCCGCTCAGGATCACCGTGCTGCATATGGTTCTGATGGAGACTATTTTTCCAAGCCCAATTTGGAGGACATTTTTGATTCGGCCTACGCGTTAATGAACGAGGTGGATCCAGTCAAATTCCCTAAACTTTATTAGCGTAAATTCGAGATAGGTCTGGCGTTATTGGTAGGAGATCTACGAATTGCGAATGCTTCGGCTATGCTCAGCACAAGTTGATGCGAATTTACGAATTGGCCTCCTTAAATTTTCAAACTCAATATCCACTATTCCCCTTATTTCCTATTGTATCGTGTAGCTTCGCTAGGGTCTGTAGGCGCGTCGGTCGACATGTTCGTATATTCGGGCCTCCCTGWAGGGGAGGAAAAGGGTACGGGTTTTATAGCTGACCTGTTTAAAGACAGGTTCGTTAATAAAGGACTAATTGTATTAAGACTCTGCTAGGTACAATTTATGTTGGCTTTAGTTTACAATAACGTTGCAATATGTCGGGATATAGAGCACGTTTTGATTTGGCAGAACAGATTGGTTTTCAATAAGTCATATGATCTAACCGCTAAGGTCGCAAGGGTTTCGCCAAGAGCGCCAAGGTAAAAGTTGAGTGATCATTTTTTGCGTTCCTTGCAAAACCCTTGCGCACCTTGCGGTTAAACCGGAAATTCAGATGCTGTAGAATTCCGATGAACAGGCGGGATTTGACATTGAATATAAAAAACTACAATTTGCAACCCCATCTTAAACTAAAGCCACAGGTGCTTCTAACCAGCACTTCTGCCAGCTTAAGGGGATTTCTCCCTGCCTGAGGCAGACAAGCTCGACTACGTCGATGTCGAAATGACAATGGTTTATTTCAGGAATTGGTAGTGCATCTATGTCTCACGAAATTGTGATGTGCAATTGTCTGCATCGCCTGAGCAAGCAAGCAGGTGCTGCTACCAGGCACCGGAGTAATTAAGCATGTGCTTCTAGCCAGCACTTCTGCCAGCTTAAGGAGATTTCTCCCTGCCTGAGGCAAACAAGCTCGACTGCGTCGATGTCGAAATGACAATGGTTGCTTTCTGGAATTGGTGGTGTATCAATGTGTCATGAGCTTGCAATGTGTCATGAGCTTGCAATGCGTAAGCGTCTGCAACACCTTAGCAAAATCACTTCACTTTCTTCAGTAACTTTTCCAATGCAAAGAGTTCATCTCTGTACCTGGCGGCCTCGATGAAGTCCAATTCTTTGGCGGCCTTTTCCATGCTTCGCTTGATCTTGGTAATGGCCTTCTTCAGTTGATCCCCAGACATATATTGCACAACTGGATCGGCTGCAATATTGATATTCTCATTTTCAATATAGGGCCGGCCTGGTTGGTCTCCATCCATAACAGAAGTCTGCTTTAATATATCATGGTGCGACTTGATGATCTGTGTGGGTGTGATGTTGTGCTCTTGATTGTATGCCATTTGCTTGATCCGCTTACGGTCGGTCTCCTCAATCGTCCTTCTCATGGAATCCGTAATCTTATCGGCATACATAATGACCTTGCCATGTACGTGCCTTGCTGCTCTTCCTGCTGTTTGAGTCAGCGCCCGTTCCGATCTTAGAAATCCTTCCTTATCCGCATCGAGAATGGCCACTAATGACACTTCCGGTAAATCCAGTCCTTCACGCAACAAATTGATCCCTATCAACACATCAAATTTCCCCAGGCGCAAATCTCTTAGGATTTCAACCCGTTCCAGTGTAGCAACATCCGAATGTATATAACGGCATTTGATATCCAGGTTGAATAAGTATTTAGCCAATTCCTCAGCCATCCTTTTTGTTAAAGTGGTAACCAGGACCCGTTCACTTTTCTCTATTCTGTCGTTGATTTCATCCAATAAATCATCAATCTGATTCTGACTAGGGCGTACTTCAATTTCTGGATCCAGCAATCCTGTTGGACGGATCAATTGTTCTACAATTACACCTTCTGATTTGTCTAATTCGAAGTCTGCCGGAGTCGCACTTACATAGACCGTTTGATTGATTAACCGCTCAAATTCGTCGAAATTCAGGGGCCGATTGTCCATCGCAGCGGGAAGCCTAAAACCGTATTCCACCAGG
>JAESRW010000019.1 GCA_016764395.1 Flavobacteriales bacterium | reverse complement strand
CAACACCAGCGCGGTGATCAGATTTAACATCCCAAAAAGAAAGGCTGTGTTTTTAAGTCCTAGTTCCGGGAGTCCCCAAAACGCAAAAGCGATACCTCCAATGAGGCTGCCCACATAGTCCCAGGACATCACACTGGATACGTTCTTTTTAAGGTTCTCATACTCTTCATTGAGCCGGGTAACCAATGGAATTTCAAATCCGATGCACAGGCCAATGAGTGCGCTCAATCCATATACAACAAGGTGAATGTACTGTGTCTGTCCAGCGACGCTGTACACAAACAATGGAGAGATGCTGATGAGCAATGACAGGCTAAACTCTATGAGTAGAAAAGTCCGTAGGATGTTTTTACTAACATATCTGCTAAGCTGGCTCCCCAAACCCATGGTGAACAGCATAATGGACAAAACAATGGTCCATTGCACAATGGTGTCGCCAATAAAATAGGAGGCGAGTGTAGATAGGATGAACTCGGCAACCAGGCCAGATACGCCGGTTGCAAATATCGCAGCTTTAAGAAAAAACGAACGGCTTTTCACCTTTAGACAACTTCATTAAGGGCACCTCTAATAATTCATTTCTTTCAAAAAGCGAATAAAATGAATAAGCTGCCAGGCATATTTTTTTGTAATGGCATTAGTCATTTCATAAAAAATATAACGCAGTCAGATTTTTTATTTTATTTGTTCCCATCGGGTTTCCATAGTTTTTCAAATACTGCTTCAAATTTCTTCGCATTATCCCGATAATGTTCCGAAAATTTTCATTGTCTTTAAAAAACCATGGAAATTTTGATGCGAATGAATTATTAGAGGTGCCCTTAAGCGAAGCTCATGCAAATCAGAATAGATCCACCAACATAACCGAATGCTTCCATAACCCCGGCTCCTACATTGGGCTTCTCCTGATTCACGATTTCGTCGGTCAACTTGCGCCCTGGTAGCAAGATCTTATCCGTTAGCAACCGTGCCAAAGGCAACATGATTAAGCCAATCCCTGTTTCCGTTCCGAGATTTTCTACCACTTCCAGCCAGGTATCCGCATCGAGTTGTGCGCCATGGCGAATTAAGTTGGCAATCGCCACCATTGCACCTGCGTAACCAATACCAGCTGCCACATTGTCTTTCTCAATGTGCTCATGAATGTCATAGGGCGTAATGAAGTTATACACCCACGTCACCAACAATAAAAACACTTGCGACAATGCCCAAAGCCCGATGATACCAAAATAATTATCGGGATTCTCTGCCATAACACCGTGAATGATCAATCCATTGGCAACGCATATGGCGCCTTCAATGACCCCCGTGCCAACATTTTGATCCTCGACAATCTCCTTCCGCAAATCAAACTTGCGAAGCACCAATTTGTCTGTAATGAACACGGATGCATTCAGGAGTACAATGGATAGCAGGCCGAAAATGAAAATATTAATCAAGTTACCCAGAATATGCCCCAGGTCCTCACCGACATACAAACTCCAGATGGCAATTAATAATCCAATATAATAACCCACGTTTGCAAATGCGAAAGCGAGGTTGTCTTTTTCAACCAACTCATGGTCGATGTCAATCTTTTTGTTGACCAGTTTATATACATATCTACCGATAAAGAAGAGCACAAAGCTGGCGATAAGATAAATGAGTGCAGTTAACACTCCGTCTACTGTTGCTAGAATATTCATTTTTCCTTTTTTAGACTATTTCCCAAACCCAGAACTTCTTCCTCCAAAACCAGATCTTCCCCGACTGGAACCCCACCCGGACCTCGACGCCTTCCTTTGGAAAAAGCCAGGCCGTGCTTTTCTTGTCCCAGCCGAATTGGTTCCATACATGGCTTTCCCATTTGTTGTTGGGCCATAGTATGCCCTGGATCCGTAATAACCGCCTCTGTAGCTGTTGTAGTGGCTTCTGTAAACCGGACGATTCATCATCCCGAACATATGGGACATAAACATGTACTGTCCATAAAATGCCCAAAAGGAATTTCCGTTCTGCGAACGCCACTCCCCATATCTTTTATTACCGACGTATTGGTAGCCAGGTGGAGAAACATTCTTTTCCAGTTTGCCATCGTGCTTGTAGCAGAGCGTCATACCCAAATTGTTTTCATTGGCGAAGAAGAACTCCTTACTCACTTCCATCCAGGCACTGGTCGTACTTACCGGATCTGCCTCTCCTTTCTGTAATACCACCTGGTAACGATGTTTGTAGCTTTTGAAAAATGTTCCCTCCACATCCATGTCGTTGAGAATGATGGTGAAGTTATCCTGATCGGCGTATCCGGTAATATACTCGTCAATCGGCGATTTTTTAAATGTACGGCCTCCGCAGCCAACTGCGAAGAGCAGCACCAGTATTGGAGCCGATAATTTTAGAATGCTGTTCATTTCCTGATTAGATAAGTGTCAATTATTTAGGCAAAATATTGGAGAACTCTATCTCCTTCACATAACTTCCTTTAGCCGCCGAAAACTCTTCTTCACCCCATCTGTCAATGGAGATAAAATCCTCTCCGTTTTCAAACGTCCAATTTACAAATTTAGACCAATCTTCATCATCATCACCTGACTCTCCACAGTATCCTTGTCCTGAAGTTGCTCTGTGGTAGGTGACATTCTCAAATACGATCTGTTGTGGTGCATCATCCTGGCTGACAATTTGCTGCGCCAAGCCGGGGTCAATGTCTCTTAGTTCTATTTTCTTTGAGAGTGAGCATTTCAATTGGTCATCATCTTCTACATGCAAGTAGTAGGTTTCGCTTCCTGAATCGAGCAAGTACTCTCTTGTTTCAATGTTGTTGCCCCAATCGTAAAGGTATACTTTCTTTACTTCCCAGGTGCTCATGAAGTAGTCAATCATGAAACCCACTTCTAATTCGTTCACCGTATAGTCGAGTTTCGGGTCCTTTTTCTCTTTAAAAAAATCAAATAATCCCATATTAACGTTGTTTTTGAATTTTCTGAGCGCAATGACTGCATAGCAACTCGTCTTCATCTGTTTTTGCCCTAAGTGATTTTGGCTCATTTGAATGTTCAATGGCGCTTCCAAAGCCATTGGCTAAGATTCCGGCAGGCAGAGCAAACATGCCAACTCCTAAAATGGCCATTATGCCCCCTGTCAATTTCCCCAGGGCTGTTATTGGATATACATCTCCATAGCCTACGGTTGTAAGGGTTGCAACTCCCCACCACATCGTAGCTGGAATGCTTGAAAAGGCTTCGGGCTGCACATCATGTTCTATGAAGTACATCAGGCATGATGCAATTACCAATAGCGTCATGACTGCTCCCAATGAAATTATCAATTCTTCTCGCGTAGATTTGATCACATTTCGGATGTGGTTAAATGCTTTGTTGTACCTGGACAATTTTAAAATCCTCAAAAGTCTAAGGATTCTGATTCCCCTAACCACCCTGGTATCTACAGTCATCAAGAGTGGGATATAGGCGGGTAGCACAGCAATTAGGTCAATTACACTATAGAAGGAGAATAAGTATTTCAATCGCCCTCTTACAGGTTCTGCGTATTCTTCTTGTTCCGTTATGGACCAAATTCTAAGGATGTATTCAATGCTAAAGATAATGATGGAAAACCGTTCTATGTTGACAAAAAGCTGCTCGTAATCTGCTCTTATCCATTGGACAGACTCGATGATTACTGCCAGGATGTTCAATAAGATGAGCAGGATAATGAAAAGATCCACCCGACGACTCCAGAGGTCATCGGATTGTCCCTTTTCCAGGATTTCGAACGTGCGCTTTTTAATATGTTGATAGCTCATGCTTTCCTATCACATTATTCGGTAAGAGGCCTCTTTTTACACACTGATAACTGTGATTGGCGGACGCCAGATTGAGTGCAATGAGATCATACGTTTTCACATAATCCATTTCCACATTGCAAGTAAAAAAATCGACGGCCGCATAGCCGTTTTCTGGCCATGTATGAATGGCCAGATGACTTTCTGCAACTACGATGACACCCGTTACGCCTTGCGGAGAAAATTGGTGAAAAACTGATTTTATAATAGTTGCATTAGAAGCCCTGGCTGCATCGTTCATCATCTCCTCCAGTGAAGGTAGGTCGTTCAGCTTTTCGAATGAACACCCGTGAAACTCCATTAAAATGTGCAGGCCCAATCCTTCCATTTACTGTCTCGGCTTAATGAACTTGTACCAGACGAAGGCTGCGCCTGCTATAATTAATAGTGGCACAAATAGTTTTAAGGCTATCTGAAATGCCCACCAGGCGATGGTCAGCACACCGACAACTAAAATAATCTGAATAATTGTACGTGTTTTCAAGGTTGTGTAATTTGCTGATACATGCGGAGGATCAGTCTATCCTCCGCTTTATGAAATATACTAGGAAGCTTCAGTRCTTCCGCTTTTAGCAGATGCCATTTTGGCTTTTAGGGCCGCAAGGCTTTCNNNMGMWGCMGCKMCWKWAKWWCCWCCAATTGCACTGTCAATTTCATCATCCAGTGATTTWGATTCRTTGGCAATGCTTCCRTAMGCATCGGAWAGCGCYTCTTCTTGYTCTACTTTGTCCTTCATCCTTTCCARCATRGARACGGTATCAGAAGARTCTATSGAAGCCATYTGCTTGTTCAGCTTYTTCGTKGCRCTKGCCACCTTTACYCKRGCTTTRAGCGTTCTTAACTCATTGTCCCAAGAGCTAATCTTWGATCGAAGCGTTTTWATRTTGACTTCGAGCTTGCTYACATTTCCTTCGAATTGYGTTTGCTCMYKAGAAGCTCTTTCWACATGTGTTTCRCAYTCTGTTTTTTTGTTCAAAGCTTCACCGGCCAAACGRTCWGCKTCTCCAGMATCCATTTGTCCAGATTCTGCACGTTGYAACAACAACATYGCTTTCTTTTCRTAATCCAYTGCTTTGTCTTTTTGCTCRGMAATCTCATTTCGAGATCTAATSGCCATTGCTTTAACYTCWGCCAATGCYTTTAAGCARCCTTCRAGATCTTTCTTCATCTCTCTAATGCCTTGYTCAGTCATTTTGATKGGGTCTTCTAGCTGGTCYACKATGGCGTTRGCCTCYGMYTTKCCCAGTGTAAATARTCGTTTAAATAARCTCATTTTTAKGTCCTCCTTARTTTTTAGAAAATTTGATTAGTTCTTCAGAATACTCCGATAAAAGTAAACTCAAAGAGTTTAATGATCCTTCTAATTCGTTCAYRTCCAGRTTTKCAATYTGCAAAGTGTCTCTGAAAATTAGTTTTCTACCGGTCTCRTCCAGCACAAAGGCKCCGTGAATRATGTCYCGRTTTTTCATTARTAAACTYTGRAATACTTCTRCCGATTCRGAATTCAGVTCCATTAARTAYTGCTCCATGATTAAGATTGGATCGGCACAGCCRATAGCRCAATTCTTRATYCCTGAAGCCTCRTCATTAATGATGATAATCTGATCCTCTTCGATCGTAGTTGTGATGGTATATCCTAGGTCTAAAACGTAGTCTTTGACCATACTGAAGTTGTCTTTCATTGAAYRGTGTTTTTAAATTCGATTTTGCCTTCCAAATGTAACCATTTACACTTGTTTTCGCGAGGGCTAWATCGCTTAACTRCKYSGYYGTCYATATTCTTRWAWTTATTCATWKTTRAATMTRTMTTGGTTAGTAATTCGATTRATTAACAMRACAAAKATACTAAAAATATTAGCAATWMCTAATAATATTAGCGTTTTCTTTGATTTATGTCAAATAAGTTGGTAATTCGCACTTGAAACACGCTGTAAGAATGTCGAAAATAGGTTCTAATATTCGTAAAATAAGGTCGGTTAAAGGATTGAGTCAGGCTGCTTTTGCAGATTTGTTCGGCTTGAGCCGAGCAAGCGTAGGCGCTTATGAAGAGGGTAGGGCTGAGCCGAAATTTGACGTTGTTATAGAGATTGCTAATTATTTTAGCATTTCTCTGGGCGATATCTTCACCCAAGATTTAACCGTTAATCAACTGACCAATTTTAAGCTCTCAAACCAGCGGCGTTCAGAAGGCGGGGTAGGTGACCCCGATACCCTATTGGCCCTGGACTATATCAGCGGCGAAATGCTGATGAATCGGGCCAAAATGTTAGAGCAGTTAAAAGATAAAACGCCGTTTTCTAAAGTTAGCTTTCCAAACATCACAACCGGAGCGGATAAGTTCTTTGATGTAAAAGGACTGCTGATACCTGGAACCAAGAATTTGCAACTCGAGGCACTCATTTGCACAACGGTTAAAAAGGCAACAAAGGGAGAGATCATATGGGCGCTGTCACCTGATGATATGGCGTTGGGGGAGTTCGTAAGTGGATCTTCGAAACTAACTTTAAAGCTGTTGGGTACCGGAGAGTTGGTGGAGTATAAAGGAATTCAAAAGCTGTTTAGGGTAGGCCTACTGATTTCGCTTCCGCAAAAACCTTCATCCTCTCTTGCGGATAGATTGATGGAGATGGACGAGCGCATTCGAAATTTAGAGGGGAACGCTTGACGCGACACTAGCCGTTCTTATTAAAGAAGTATCCGAGCCCGGCCCCGCAAACGCCTCCGAATATGTGCCCGAATTGCGATATGTTATCGTTGTTTAAGCTGTTGAGCACTTCTCCACCCAGATAGATCAATACGATGAAGATAAAGGTTAAGGGAACTTCTTTGCTTCGCATGTTGACAATGGATGAGAGGACAATGAACATGAAGACAATTCCRCTKGCRCCRATGATYCCGCTATTAAAGAAAAGCGCATTCACCAASCCGGTKGCAATGGCCGTAATSARTGTCATGATGGYCAGTACTTTTCCWCCATACTTCTCTTCCARCATRGGGCCMAGCARCATMAGGAAGAGTAGGTTCCCCAAGAGATGGCCGAAATCYCCATGGCAAAAGATGTAGCTGAACACGCGATAAGATCCACCAATACTTAAGTGGGGWGATAGGCTGAAGAGGGAATTGATCAGACCTCCYGTGAGCATGTTGGCRAGGAGCATCCCCACKGCGATRAGGCAGAAGGTAAGGGTGAAYTTTGCATTATAGGTGATTCTCCAKCGCTTGRCYTSRTCTGGCTCGGGCTTAGGTTGTATATGCTSTTCCATKTTGRGTCTKGTTTAATTCTATCCGTGGGCTATTATCYTTAYGACTSTTTGRCCATKTTTGGGTCAATCACTGAAATAAAGAAGGTGTAGCATTTGCTCAACCACAATCCAAAATTACGAATCGAAAACCAAAGTATGGGTGCTTCTTGGCAACGGTGCTAAACGCATGCAGATCTTGTCCAATTATCTGAGGCTTCGTAAACCAGCCAACACGCCCAATTCCCCCTCGTGGTCTTAGGATTAGGTCAAGTGCGAGGTCCAAACCTGCCCAAGATCTTCTGCGCGAGGTGGACACCTTTTGGAAGTCTCTTAAGCCGGTTTAGGAGGTATCTTAAGTTGGATGAGGGAAATTAACGCCGTGTAAACAAAGAAAGTAAGAACATATATCCTATTCGAGTGATGGTCGTTCATCAGTAGAGGTTACCGGTACAGACCGTGTAATAGCATGCTCATGACTCTTCAGTGGCATATGATAAAATATGGCTGGAAGGAGTTGATACCCGAACTAAGAAAATGATACAGTAATTAAAGCAGTTGAAATGAAATAGCGACTGCTGATAGGGGGGTAATGACTTATCCATTTGTTGTTCCTGGCTAGAAAAAAAAGCGCGGTCATAACCTGATTCGAGATCAAGCTGTGCCCGCGCCATTTAAAGGAAACCACGACCGCCCTGGCGGTGCCATTAGTAGCTATTGTTGCAATGATAAATTGCTAATATTCACCTGTGAAAAGGAGGACAGATATCTGTTTTAGAGATCAGAACTCCAACAAATTTACCGCTCTCTTATAATAGTTTCACCACCTTTTTGCGTATAGGGATGGCAGTATTGCCTCCAGTAATTTCAACGATATAGGTGCCCCCGGCCAAATCGCTCATATCAATCGAAATTGTATTGAATTGATTGGMTAAGCTATTTTTATCCAAGTGCCTCACGATTGTTCCCGTGATATCAAAAATMTTGATRTTRTCAACTTGTTGTAGTTCGGTGATGTACACGATGTTATTGAATGGGTTTGGGTATATTTTAACCAYATCYGCTAAATGTTCCATGTTTTCCGTGGAGGTAGGCACGYYAAGTGATTCAAAMTCGAGGGCYAYATCAGGKCCSGTTARKGTCCAKGTATTATTTCCCTCATTTTCTTCATCCAGCTKATTGTCACTGTCAACAATTATCTTCAAGAAATAGGTTCCGGTAGGAAGACCRYTAATATTRTCCARGTCAACATCTGAAAATGTTATKGCTTCAGTTTGTCCRGAATTTATCCCCTGTGTACCTGTATTGGTTGTGCCGATTAGATATTCGTTTTGGCCAAYACCTGTGAGAAATAATTCGCATTTTGCATTGGCTGGAGCRCCGTTAGGACCATTATTTTTCACATCAAAATTGAGCACACTTAATACTGCAGTCATGAAATCGTAATTCAGGCCCCCAGCCGTGGCTTCAATATCATATAAGCCAAAGGGAATTTCATTGGAGCTCCCAGACAGCATTAGAATATTATTGAATTCATCTTCTTCAACTTCCTCATCAAAGTCATCAACGGCAACCGCCAGAAAATACGTCCCTTTGGTCAAACCGGTAATTCCGTTTAAAGAAACATTGGAAATAGTAAATGTCTCAGAAGACTGTGCAGACAATCCAATTGAATTTGTTGACAGTTGGGCATCTAGCAAATACTCCTGTGATATTCCGTCCGTTAAATAAAGCCCATTGGTAACTTGTTCGAACCCATCTACTGTACTTATATTATTCATATCATAAGTAACAGAGGTAAATGTCTGCGTGTTATTATTGTAGCTATAACTCAAATTGGAAATCGTTAAGTCCGCATCAAAGAATTGCGCCATAACTTGATGGGCGTTACCGGATAGAATTAATGACAACCCTATAATCAGTGTTTTCGTAATTAGTTTCATTTAAAATAAAGTTAAATGGACCCTGTCCATGTTTATTATTGGGGAATACCGCAGGTATTACACCAGATTAATTTTCGGGTGCAAAGGACCTCAAAAGCATACAGTGCTTATAATTTAGCGGGTGGACAAAAGGAGGACAAATAAATTTAACCTCTGTAAGTAGCAGAAGAATAGGTCTCTAGGGTCCGTCGCGGGAGTTGATAAACGACTTTAAGTCCTGATCTTCGGACGTTAATACTTTACTTCTAAGGCGCTGGCGGGCTTTTTTTACTCCTTCTACAGTAATATTCAGAATGTTGGCTGTCTCTTTTAAGGACATGTTCAACTGAATAAGTGCAATATGTTTAAGATCATTTGCTGTCAACTCCTGGAATTCACTTTGTAGACGCGTTAAGAGGTCTGAATTAAGAACTTCAAAATGGGTAAGAAAGTCATTCCAATCACTCTCATTGTGTAAATTTTCTTCGACAATAGTAGAGAGTTTCGTGGTTTCCCAGCTTCCATTTTCTTTGGAAGTTTTTCTCAAATCCAGCAACTCACTTTGCAACTTCTTAACCATAATGCGGTTGCCATTGAATTTAGAAATATACTTATCCATTTCACTTTTGTGAAAATCTAATTGCTCAAGCATCCGGGACTCATTCAGTTGCGCTTTTTCCAATCTGTTCAAAGCCAGGTCTTTCTGGGTTTTGTTCACCTCAACTCGTTTCTTTTGAAGCGCAATCAAAACGATTGCTATAACCAGGAACATTAAACCGCCACCAACCAGCATCATCAGCCGTCTTTTTTTTAACTCATTGCTTTTTATCAATAGTTCTATCCTTTGCTGATCTGCTATTATTTGGGCCTCCTTTATATCTACTTTATATTGAATCGTGAGCGCTTCTATTTTTTCTTGTTTTTCTATATTGAAAATGCTATCCCCATATTGTTGAAATAATACGCTACAATTCAACGCTTCTTCAAAGCGGTTCAGGTGCTCGTAAGACTTCATCATTTGGTGGTTATTCAATTTCATCAATTCAAGGTTTCCTAAATCCTTCGCTAGCGCTAGGCTCTTCCGATAATGCGTTAATGATTCGAGATAGTGTCCCTGCGCCTGTAAAATATCCCCAATATTCACGTAGCAGGTTGCGCTTCCATTCTTGTCGTCTATGCTTTGATCAATGGCCAGACTCTCACGGATATACTTCATAGCCTTTTCATACTGTCCGATTTCAGCGTACAATAACGACGCGTTTGTCAAGGATGCAGACCTGATTTTGAGGCCTACATCAAGATCCGATGAAAACTTGATGGCCCTTTCCAAATAAGTAAGTGCTTCGCTATTGGCCCCTTTGGTTTGATAAACGGCAGAAATGTTAAATAATGTATTGAGGTATAAATTGGGATACTTTAAGCGCTCAGTTATTTCCAGCGTTTTTTTAATTACGAAGGACGCTTCCTGATTTTTATCTAATTTTAGGAGTACGGCTCCGAGGTTTCCGTAGGCAGCTGCTAATTTATAGGAATCCTTTACCGGCGGTTGTTGCAGAATTAAGAGTGCACTGCGCAGCAATTCAAGACATTTGGTATAATCCCCTTGATTCATAGGAATCCGAACCATAGACGCCAAGGTTGCCGCGACAGCCGAACTATCTTCAGCTCTTCGGAAAAAGTGTAACGCCTTCTCATAATGATCATTGGCATTTCCATAGTTACCAATATTTGCATGTATGTTACCCTTATTGTGGTAAACTATTCCCATATTCCTATAATCTTCTTCTTGCCTAAAATATTCAGCCGATTGATCCAAATATTGAATGGCCAGATTCCATTCATGCTTCTCGGTATAGATTGCACTCATGCCAACCCAGACCTGAGCTATTCCCTTTTTATGATTGAGTCTTTCGAAAGTCTTCAAAGATTTATCGTAGAAATAGAAACTGCTATCATTATTTGCCTGGTAACGATATAGCCTGGCTTTTTTAAGAAAAAAATTGGCCCGTAACTCATCGGCTTCTTCTTCTTCGGCGAGAAGCCACAAGGAATCCAGGTATTTTTCTGCCGTATCAGAATCTATGTACATGTAGTACTCAAATAAAGAGTCTAGGTATTCAAATTTTTCATCAGCCCTCGAAAAAACAGGGTGCATTAGCAGCACCAAGAAGATAAAACAGCTAATAGCTCTAAATGGGTGCATTCGTTCTGGTATGAGGATGCTTCTTCATCCAAGGTATCCATAAAAGTGAGCAATCTGTAAATATAGTCACCTTCGTCTTTTATGCTATACTCAAATTAGAAATCAATCAAAGCAAGGTGTAGAGCTTGATTTAGAATTTGGTAACCAACTTTAGATTAATCAACCGAAAGGTCAAATGGTTGGGCACGGCATACTGGCGGTTGGTTACGTCCTTGATCCAAAGATAAGAGATCGTGTTATTGATGCCTAAGAGATTGAATACTTCCAGGCTGATCCACATAGATTTGAGGTGGCGCAACGGGTTCTTTGGTTTGAATTCAGAGTTCGGGCGGACGACTTGCGCAGAAAAGCCAATATCCACCCTTCTGTAATCCGGTATTCTCAAGGTGTCTCTAAATCTTTCAAAGCTCGGTGGCCCGAATGGGATACCGGTACCGTAAACCATATTCAAGTGCATTTTGAAATTTGGATTCTTCGGGAGATAGTCTTGAAAAAACATATTGAACGTAACTCTTTGGTCCGTGGGCCGCGGAATGAAACCTGGCTCATGTCGAACGCTATCTGTGACCACCTGGTCCGATGTAAAGCCTTTGATAATCCTTTCACCATCCTGATTGAAGCGCTCATAGTAGAAGTCATCAACGATGTCCTCCTTGGTTTGCATGATAGAAAGACTGATCCATGAGTCAACGCCTTTTACGAATTCTCCATTTACTTTTAAATCCAATCCAGTTGCATAACCTTTGGCATTGTTCTCTGCATAATATCTAATTCTAACATTGTCTACTTCATAAGGGATGAGATTCTTGAGATCTTTGTAATAGATTTCTGTGACTAATTTGAAAGGCCTTTTCCAGGCTTCGAATAGGTAATCGCTACCCAGTACGAAGTGTGTGGATTGTTGTGCTTTTACATCTGTGTGAATCACGCCATTCAGGTCCCTCAGCTCTCTATAGAACGGTGGCTGATGGTACACGCCAACTGCAGCTCTGAAGATCACATCTTTCTTCCAATTGGGATCCACGGAAAAGGATACACGCGGACTGCCCAGGAGTTGATTGTTGAGATCCCAATAATTAAAGCGCACGCCGGTATGAAGTGTGTAATCCACAGAATCTTCTGACCTCCAATCCCAATCGTTTTGAACAAACCCCATAAGCCGTAGGGAACGCACCGAAATTTCGGTTTTTAGCACATCCAGGATTTCCAGCGTTTTAGAGGGTTGCAAACTCGGGACAACRTATCCGATAGAGTCGCTTGTTTTAGGGAGTGMAAATCCAGCTGAGTCGATCATGTTCCACTCRCTCAGCCGATCRCCAATCTCTTCATGTTGCACTTTAACACCCCACTGAAAAAAGGACTTCTTTCTGTTGAGATAGCCTCTCTGAGCAAAGCTTAATACAGTCGCATCCAGGTTATTTCGCGCATGTGTGAGAAACGTTCCRACCCCTCTGTTSAGCTTGGCTTCTCCAAATTCCTCTTTGCCAATGTCCTTCTCTAATTCATCTAAAAAATACTGACCTTGAATATCAAATGTCTCCGATTCCAAAGACCTAAATCCAGAGGCTATAAACTTTAATTTCAAATTATCATTGGGCCGTACTGTTGTTGTAAAGGCTCCTTGAAATGTTTCATAGGCATCTAACTCCTGCCCATCAAAATAAATGGTCAGTTGCAAAGCCTCATTTACGGTACCGAATTTCGTGGTGGCTGTCAGTGGTACAAACAGGTAATTATTTCGTGCATAATTGCCAATGAAGCTGATTTCGGTTCGAGCGGTGAGGTCATAGGTGACATGTGCCTGGAAGTCTGTAAAAGAAGGTCGGTAGTCACCTTCAGTATTGAGAGAGTTCAATAGATATCGAGTTGATTTTCTTCGCAGTCCTACTTGATAGCTCAATCGATATCCTTCAGTGGTCCCTTCTAAATGCAGCGCTCCTCCAAGGAGGCTCCCTGAAGCAGATCCTGCGAATTCTTTGGGTGTTCTGTACTTGATATCGAGTACTGATGATAATTTGTCTCCATACTTGGCATCAAAGCCTCCAGCAGAAAATAGAATGGATGAGACCATGTCAGGGTTGATGAAACTCAAGCCTTCTTGTTGTCCGGAACGTACCAAAAACGGTCGGTAGATCTGAACGTCATTCACATATACCAGATTTTCATCAAAATTTCCTCCGCGTACCGAGTATTGTGAGCTCAGTTCATTATTGCTGACCACGCCAGGCATCGTCTTGATCATAGCCTCGATGCCTCCAGATGCGGAAGGCAGAATGTCAACTAGTTTTGGGTCCAGCCGGATCAATGTACTGGTCCGGGTTTGCTTGTCTTCGATGGTAACATCACCCAGGGTATTGGATGAGCGCTTCAGTTGCTGGTCCAGTTTGAGCACCTGCCCATTTTTAAGGTTGAGTAACATCTTATAGCTTTCGAAGCTTATATGAGAAAAGACCAGGGTGATTTCCTCACCTGCTGGAACCACTAGTGCATACTTTCCATATTGGTCCGTACTTACGCCTCCGGGAAGGCCCATTACGGATACCGCAACCGCTTCAGCCGGTTTGCCATCGGGATCAGTTAACTTACCCTGCACCGTAGCTTTATCCTGGGCAAATCCGATTAGGGAACAGGCCAGAAAAAGAAAGAAGCTTAATATCCAGTGATGGATGTGGTTTAACATGGTGTTGATAAACGATTCCTCCGAGTTAATATTGCCGATCGCGAATAGGAATTTCTGATTCGCAGTTACGAAGTTACAAATGAAATGTTAGGTGATATTTCCAAGCATGAATACGGTTTGGCACATTTATACGCCAGTACAAATTCGTATTCACTACCGCAAGCTATCTTTCAATTTTAAGCTCCCCGTTCTTCCAGGCCTTAATGAATTTGGACCACGCAAGCGGATTGAGTAGGTTGGTCGGAGGGTATTGCCCTGCATAGTAGAGGCGACTGGTTTGTTCTTGCATGTAGTTTTTGAAGTTCTGGCTAGCATCCATGCCCATGTTCTTAAACCGCTCATGCATTTCAATGAGCTGTAGATTCTTTTTTGCCCGTTCCAAATCATCATCGGGAATGTGCAAATTCAAGAAGGCCATCTTGAACTGATCTTTAGTTGGCCAGGGATAGATATAGGTTTCCGATAGTAAAAAAGTATCCGTAATCAATACCTGGATCAAGGAATAACGATTGGTGCTGAGACTATCTGGTACAATAAATTGGTTGTGCTTAAATCCGATGCATGAAAAGATCAGGGTGTCGTTCGGCCGTGCCACCAATGAGAAATAGCCAAAATAGTCGCTGGTAGTGCCGCGATGCGTGTTTTGGATGATGATGTTAACGAAAGGTACAGGTTGGAGGCTATCGCCAGTTACAATGACACCCGAAAACTGAACCAGGTCCTCTTTTCTCTCTTGTGCAGATACTGGATTCTGACTCGAAAAAACTGCAAAGAAGAGGAGTAGGGCCAGCGCCGTTTTGATCTGCATCAAATCTTAACGGGGTTTTTGACTTTTTCTTGCAACAAGGACACCCTAATTACGTCCATCATATCTTTTACGTAATGAAATTTCAATCCTTTCAGATACACTTTGTTGATTTCTTTAATGTCTTTTTTGTTTTCAGCCGATAGAATAATGTCCGTTATATCTGCTCTTTTGGCAGCTAGTATTTTCTCTTTAATTCCTCCAACCGGCAGAACCTTTCCCCGCAAAGTCAGTTCTCCTGTCATGGCAATATGTGACCTTACTTTTCGCTGTGTAAATGCGGATACCAACGCTGTGAACATCGTGATTCCAGCCGATGGGCCGTCCTTAGGGGTTGCGCCTTCAGGAACATGGATATGCACATTCCATTTCTCGAATACTTCTGGATTCAATTTTAACGTATCACTATGTGCCCTTAGATATTCTAGTGCAATGGTAGCCGATTCTTTCATGACGTCTCCGAGGTTTCCGGTCAGGGTAAGTCTTCCTTTTCCCTTACTCAGACTCACTTCAATGAACAGAATTTCGCCACCCACGGAAGTCCATGCAAGTCCAGTTACCACCCCTGCATGTCCATTCACTTGATATTTGTCTTTGGTCATTGCCGGCCCTAGGATTTTCTCTAAAGTTTCTACCTTTAGCTTAGGGTCGTGTTTTCTACCCATAGTGATCAATTTAGCTACATGTCGAATCACCTTGGCAATCTTCTTTTCCAGGGCGCGTACACCAGATTCTCGGGTGTAGCTTTCTACAATATTTTCCAGAACATCTTTGCTAAATTGAAGTTGGGCCTCTTTAACTCCATGTGCTTCCAATTGCTTGGGCACTAAGTATTTATTGGCAATTTCTATCTTCTCTTCTACTATATATCCTCCAATATTTATGATCTCCATGCGGTCTCTCAGGGCGGGCTGAACACTTGCCATACTGTTGGCTGTGGCAATGAACATAACTTTCGACAAGTCATAATCTATCTCCACATAGTTATCGTAGAATGCGTTGTTTTGTTCCGGATCCAGGACTTCCAACAGGGCTGATGAAGGGTCGCCATGGAAATCAGAACCCACCTTATCGATTTCGTCAAGCACGAATACGGGATTTGAAGACTTTGCTTTCTTGATGTTTTGTAAGATTCTTCCGGGAAGCGCACCGATATAGGTTTTTCGGTGTCCTCGAATTTCCGCCTCGTCCCGAAGTCCTCCCAATGACATCCTGATGTATTTTCTGTCTAAAGACCTTGCTATTGACTTTCCCAGTGATGTTTTACCTACCCCTGGAGGCCCTAAGAAACACAAAATGGGAGATTTGAGATCTCCTTTAAGCTTAAGCACCGCCAGATGTTCCAGAATTCGATCCTTTACCTTTTCCAAACCGTAGTGATCTTCGTTTAGAACCTTCTCGGCCCGCCTAATGTTGAAATTGTCCTTGGTGCATTCATCCCAGGGAAGGTCCAGTAAAGTTTCCAGATAGTTCATTTGTACCCCATACTCACCCACAGCCGGGTTCATCCTTTGAATTTTGCCCAATTCTTTATGGAAGGTTTTTTCCACTTCTTCGTTCCACTTCTTCTTGGTGGCACGTTCCTTCATCTCTTCAATCTCTTGTTCAATTGGGTTTCCTCCAAGTTCCTCCTGAATTTGTTTCATTTGCTGGTGCAAGAAGAACTCTTTCTGCTGCTTGTCGATATCCACTTTGACCTTCGACTGGATGTCGTTCTTCAACTCCAGCATCTGTAACTCCCGAGTTAAATGACCCAGCAACATGGTAGCTCTCTCAGATAGGTCTTCCAGTTCGAGCAATTTCTGTTTGTCTTCCACTTCAGCATTCATATTCGATGAAGTAAAATTCACCAGAAATGAAGGATTGTCGATATTCTTGATCGCAAAAGCTGCCTCAGACGGAATAATTGGGGATTGTCTTATTATCTGAAGCGCTAAATCTTTGAGGGAGCCGATAAGCGCCTGGAATCGATTGTCAGAAGGGACGGATTTTATTTTACCATATGCTTTCACCTTTGCTGTGAAGTAAGGCTCCTTCTGTAGCAACTCTTTTATTGCAAACCTTCTCTTTCCCTGAATGATAACGGTCGTGTTGCCATCGGGCATTTTTAATACTTTTATGATATAGGCAACCGTTCCTACTTGGTTCAATTGTTCGAATGATGGGTCTTCCACACTGCCTTCCTTCTGTGCTACAACTCCGATAATCTTGTTGGAATCGTTGGCATCATTGATCAGGTGTACTGACTTATCTCTTCCAACCGTTATAGGAATCACAACCCCCGGAAAAAGAACGGTGTTCCTCAAGGGTAAAATAGGCAAGATATCCGGTACCCGTTCTTTTGAGAGCTTTGCTTCGTCTTCAATGGAAAGTATAGGTATGAACTCCGCATCCTCATCGAGGCTTGCAAAAGAAGTTCTGTCAAAATCATTCATGCTTCAAGTCAATTTGTCAGGCGTAATCCAGTTCTCATTCCGTAATAATAATCACCGATTCCGTTTTCCTTATTGATGCTTCTTCAATATGTCAGCACCTGTTATCTGGTCAAACTGGCTCAATACCTATGCCAATTGCGGTATCGAGTCATATTGACGCATTGGGGTCAATTAAGGACGAAATTCCTTGGTGATTTCAAAAACATGTTTCAATATATTTTGCTCAATTTGGGCGAATTTCAGCCCTCTTCGGTCATACATCTTTGACGCCACTTGAAGGCCTTTTTCAACTTCAAATGATGAAAATCCGGCGGCTCCGCCCCATGAAAAAGAGGGGATGAATTTGTCGGGAAATCCGGATCCGAATACATTGGAATTCACACCCACAACGGTTCCGGTGTTAAACATCGTATTAATTCCAGCTTTCGAGTGGTCGCCCATCACCAATCCGCAGAATTGCAACCCTGTGGACTGAAAATCTCTTTCCTTGTAACTCCACATTTTTACCTCGCCATAGTTGTTTTTGAGGTTTGAATTATTCGTATCAGCACCGAGGTTACACCACGCTCCAATTACTGAATTGCCTAGAAATCCATCATGGCCCTTATTGCTATAGGCCTGAAATACGCAGTTGGTCACTTCTCCTCCAATTTTTGAATAGGGTCCTACCGTAGTGGCGCCATATACTTTGGCACCCATCTTCACTTGGGAACCTTCGCAAAGTGCAAAAGGACCTCGTATTAAGGAGCCTTCCATGATTTCTGCGTCCTTTCCAATATATACAGCTCCGAGTTCGGAGTTAATGGTCGCATACTCCACCTTTGCGCCTTCTTCAATGAAGATATTGTTTCCAATAAGATTATTGGTACTTGATATGGAATGAGAGGTCCTTCCGGCAGTGAGAATTTGGAAGTCAGTTTCTATGACTGCTCCATTCAATAAGAAAATGTCCCAAAGCTTGGCAAGTTTAGATATTTCACCTGAGTATGATTTGCCGCTCATCCACTTGGGATCTAATATATCGCATTTAGCCGCCTGATCACCATCAAGTGCAACAGCAATTAATGTGTCATCGGCCACCAACGATTTTCCCTGATTCAGGCTCAGGATAGCTTCAACAAGCTCAGCGGACGGAATAATAGATCCATTGATGAAGAAATTTTCTTTCTCAATCACCTGCGGATACTTAGTGGAGAGGTAGGCTTCAGTTTTAGAGGAAGTAGTATTTTTTAATAGCTTCTCCCATTTCTCTCTAATCGTTGTAATGCCTACTCGAATATCCGATACCGGACGCGTATAAGCAAGTGGCAATAGATTGGCCCTGTTTATGTCATCGAATAGGATGTAATTCATATTGGTTTTTGTTCCTAGGCCAAATAACGCAAAACTTTAGAGAATCGCTTAGGTGTCGTGCATAAAAAAGTCCTGCACACATGTAGCGCACAGGACCTTTGAAATTTTTGATGAAGCGCTACTTCGTTTCTTCCTCTTGCGCTGAATCTTCTTCAGTTGCTGTTGCTTCTTCAGATGTTGCTTCTTTTGAAGTTTCTTCAGTTTCTGTTGAATCGTTGCTGGCCTCCTCTGAAGCTGCCTCTACTTCTGCAGACGTTTCTTTCTCTGCCTCTGCAGCTTCACTAGCCGCTGCTTCAACTGCTGCTCTTTTTTCAGCTGCAATCGCATCTGCTTCTCGCTTGGCTACCGCCTCTTCCTGCATTTTGGTTTGTGCTATTCTGAGCTCCTCAACCTTTGCTTCTCGAATAGTTGCTTGTTCCTCCCGAACTTTAGTGAATCGAGTCTTGAATTTATCAACCCTACCTGCTGTATCTACCAACTTCATCTTGCCCGTATAGAAGGGGTGAGATTTGTCTGAAATTTCCAGCTTCACCAAGGGGTACTCGTTACCGTCTGTCCATTTGACTGTTTCCTTAGAAGGTGCAGTAGACCTGGTTAGGAAGGAATGATCGCATGAAACATCTTTAAAAACAACAAACCTGTAGTTTTCCGGATGTATGTCTTTTCTCATCGTAAAATTGTTTCGAATTAAGGGGTGCAAATATAGCTATTAATTAGGTAAAAGCAACTAAATCTTACATGTGCATGATATCAGATCAGACTGGTTGCGGAAAACGCGCTTAGCGCTCTACTTTAGTGGCAGATTACAGGTATGTATACAGAGCGTATTCGCAGTTTAAATAAATCGCATGGAAACAAAAATTCTCCAGGTGATAATCATTGATGATGATTGGGTCTTCCTGCAACTTATTCATGACCAAATCACGCAAAGACTGAATGCCGATGTGAGGCTATTCACCAGTACGGAGGATTGTCTCAAAGCGAAGCATATAAATCCTGACTTTATTTTTCTTGATTATCATTTGGAAGGTTCTGATGAATATACGCTGGATGGATTTCAATCTATTGAGAAATTAAAAAAGAAATACCCTTACAATGATATCATCATGATTTCCGGGAAAGAGGATCTGGAATACCTTTCCAAATGCTTGGAATATGGGGCGAGTGACTATCTCGCGAAAAGTGAATTTACGGCAAGTGCTGTTCAGTTTATTATCCAAGAAAAATACTATGGCCTTTTTGATAAAACGGAACCTGAACCAATATCCAGTTAGATGAAAGGCCTCCTAAACAATATTACGCTAAGGCAAAGAGACTCTCTCAAGGGAGAATACCATTTTCCTTTGGGAAGTAGCGACGTGTTTAGGAGTGTTTTCGACAGTATGCAGGAAGCGATTATTATACTCGACGTCAATGAAGCCATCGAGTATGCCAATCAAAGATTAGAAGATATTTCCGGATATAAAGTGAGTGAATTAATAGGTGTTAGCGTCGATAATTATTTTTTCACTCAAGAAACCTACGCCGGCGGTGTTAAGGACAGTAGGGTCAAACCTCTGGAGGTACTGACAACATTTGAAAGATATCAAGTAAAAAAGGATGGTTGTAAATGGTGGTCTTTAATCAAAAGCTCACCCTACAAAAATAGCGATGGCAAAACAATTGGCCGGGTAATTATGATGACAGATATTACCAAGCAAAAAATCGCTGAGAGAAAACTAAAGGACTCAGAGAGAAAACACCGATTGCTCTTCGAGCAAAATCCTGTACCAATGCTCATCTATGATCTTCATACTCTTGATATTTTAGATGTAAATAGTACAGCCGTTGATAAGTATGGGTACTCGAGAGATGAGTTCTTAACCATGAGCATTAAGGCATTGAGACCCGTAGAGGATGAGGCCATGTTGATGGATGATATTGAGCAAGTTCGAAAAGGCATTGAACGAGCGGGAGAGTGGGTGCACTGCTTAAAGAATGGGGCCCTTATCGATGTTGAAATTACTGCTAAAACGATCAGCTACAATGGCAGAGCATCACGATTGGTATTAATGAAAGATATCAGCAGAGTTAAAAGGGCACAAGATGAACTGCTGAGAAGTGAAGAAAAATACAGAAGGATTATTGAGAATATGAATCTCGGTATTGTAGAAATCGATAACCAGGATAGAATTACAAAAGTATATGACTCATTTGCCAATATGACGGGTTATTCTGTTGAAGAGCTTAGAGGGCAAAAGTACATGGATGTATTTTTAAACGAAGCATCCAAAAAAAATATGGCATGCCAAAGTGCTCGCAGGATGGATGGAGCAGTAGGGGTGTATGAAGTGCAGTTGGAGAAAAAAGACGGGGAGCCACTCTGGGCGCTTATCAGTGCTGCACCGCTCTATGACGAAAACAATCGCATCGTAGGTTCTATTGGTATCCACTTAGACACTACCGACCGAAAAAAGCTGGTGGAGGAGCTCATACATGCCAGAGAATGTGCGGAGGAGTCATCCAAAGCCAAAGAGCGGTTTTTGGCCAATATGAGTCATGAAATCCGCACCCCGATGAATGCAATTATCGGCCTGTCGCATTTGATGCAAAATACGGGACTGACCAGCCAACAGGCTAAGCACCTTTCAACCCTGCAATTTTCGGCAAGAAATCTCTTAGTGATTATTAATGACATTCTGGATTACAGTAAAATTGAATCCGGTAATATGACTTTGGAAACCACCGGATTTAACATCCACGAGATGCTGGCAGTTATTGAGTCTTCCCTGGGTTGTCTTGCGAAAGAAAAAGGCATAGACATGGAGTTTAATATTGACGATCATATAGCCTCTGTACTTTTGGGTGACCCGGTCAGGCTTAATCAGATATTGACCAATCTGGTGAATAATTCAATAAAGTTCACTGAAAAGGGACGCGTAAATGTTACCTGTGTGTTAATTGAAGGAAAGGAAGGTTCCCAAAAGGTTCTTTTTGAGGTACTCGATACAGGTATTGGTATCTCCAAAGGAAAGGTGGATCTTATCTTTAAGAGTTTCACCCAGGAAGATGAGAGTACGACCCGGAAGTTTGGAGGCACGGGACTGGGCTTGGCTATTTCTAAGCGATTTGTTGAGCTGATGGACGGGGAGTTACATGTGAAAAGTATCAAGGGTAAAGGCACTTGCTTCAGCTTTGGACTGGAATTTCCCTTGGGTACTGATGATGATCTGGAGTCCAGAAGGGATACGAAAATAAATAGTACGCTATTGAAGGATGTGAAGCTGCTGCTTGTTGAGGATAATGTGGTGAATTTGGAGATGATCAAGCATTTTCTCGACTCTTGGAAGATAAGTGTTGATGTTGCTTCTGAAGGAAAAGAAGCGATTAACATACTCTCAAAGAAAACATATGATATTGTCCTCATGGATATGTACATGCCAGTGATGGGGGGCGTAGAGGCGACGAAAGTAATCAGGGAAGAACTGAAATCTGACATTCCAATTATTGCGCTTACCGCGAATGCAATGGTGGAGGATCGGGCAAAATGCCTGGATGCGGGTATGGATGATTATGTTTCAAAGCCCTTTGAGCCCATTGTTCTCTTTAATAAAATCGCCACCCAACTAGATATAGAAACGCTGGAAGATGAACAGCTATCTGAAGTTGTTGAATCTGTAACCGTCGAGCGGGAAAATGAAGAGATAAAACAGCCGTGTAACCTATCCAAGCTTTATGTATTGTACAGTGATAATGCGCTATTGGTTAATCGGCTTCTTAAAACAATCCTTCGTGAAACACCAATAAAATTAGAAGCCTTTAAAAAAGGGTTAAAATCAGAAGATTATGATAGTATATACAGGACCGCCCACAGCTTGAAACCGACAATTGATTTGTTGGATATGGCCAACGAATCAGACGGAATACGGGAGATTGAATCAATTGCAAAAAGTAAAAAACGCCTCCCTGATTTGCTATCTTTGATAGAGCGTCTTGACAAGGTCTGGTCAGCTGCGAGTAAGCAGCTAGAAGTCGAAATAAATCAAAATGACGATGGTATGGCTACAGTTCCCTGATCTTTAAAATGGCGAAAACAGAAGAGGTCACCTAAAACTTAATCCAATTCAATTATTAACCAATCAATACACAGAAATTATGGTACGCAAAGGACTCCCGTTAATCTTCATCGTTGACGATGATCCGGTTTATTTAAGTATGATAGCCGACTTTTTAATCAATGAGAATTACACCAGGATAATGACGTTTTCTTCCGGTAAAGACTGTTTGAAGGCGATGGAACAAGAACCCGAAATTGTTTTTCTCGATCACAATATGGATATAATGAATGGAATTGAAGTGTTAAAGGCCATTCATAACCAATTTCCAAATACGGCTGTAATCTTTTTATCTGCGCAGGAATCTGTGAAGGTAGCCCTTGACGCATTGAAATACGGCGCCTATGACTACATCATTAAAGGCGATTCAACTTTCTCTCGTATTAAAATGAATGTTCTTAAAGTCAGGAAATTCAATAAAGTCTTAAGGGAAAACTTGCTGTTTAAAAAACAAAAAAAGACCATGGCATTAAGCTTCGCAATCTTTATATTGTTGATTGTAGCGGTCGTACTGTTTTCCGGTAAAGTGTAAGGGGAGTTGTTGAGGGTTGAACAAAGGGAAGGCTATGTCATAGATGGCTCATTTATAAAAAAACAGAAAACGGCGGACAGGAGGTAAGAGTTCAAGTCTTATTGGATTGTTTTTATATGCCATGGAAAATCCAAATAGGATTATCTGCTATCTGGTAAATAAGCCCGGTGAATTGAGGGATAAATCATATATTTGACCTCTCAAATTACCGCAGCGCAAATAATGGATAACTTCATAGTCTCGGCTCGCAAATATAGGCCGTCAACTTTTGACAGTGTGATCGGGCAGGCGTCCATCACCAATACCCTGAAAAACGCAATTAAGAACCACCATCTGGCGCAAGCTTTTTTGTTCTGTGGGCCAAGAGGGGTTGGGAAAACGACCTGCGCCAGAATTCTGGCAAAGACGATTAATTGCGACAATGTTTCTGAAAGTTTGGAAGCATGTAATAAATGTGAATCGTGTACTTCATTTAACGAATCACATTCCTTTAATATCCATGAACTCGATGCCGCCTCCAACAATTCTGTGGACGACATCCGACATTTGATAGAGCAGGTTAGAATTGCTCCACAAGTAGGTAGCTTTAGTATCTATATTATTGATGAGGTTCACATGCTTTCAGTAGCTGCCTTCAATGCGTTTCTGAAAACCCTTGAGGAACCACCTCCATATGCGGTATTTATTCTGGCCACTACTTCAAAGCAGAAAATTATTCCCACCATTCTCTCGAGGTGTCAGATATTCGATTTTTCGCGCATTCAAGTAGAAGATATTGCGAATCATTTGGGTAATGTCTCAGCCAAAGAAGGTGTTAAAGCAGAGGCCGATGCATTGCATATAATCGCCCAGAAAGCCGATGGGTCCTTGCGTGATGCCCTGTCGATCTTTGATCAGATGGTCAGCTTTGGGGGGGAAGAAGTGACCTATAATGATGTAATTGAGAACCTAAATATCCTCGATTATGACTATTACTTTAAAGCGATTGATGCGTTGTTGAACAAAGATATCTCCAAATCACTCTTGTTGTTTGATGAAGTGTTGAGCAATGGATTTGATGGCCATAATTACATTACAGGGCTCTCTGAACATGTCAGAAACCTGTTGGTATGCAAAGACGAGGCAACCTTGCAACTCTTGCAGGTAGGTGGGAAAATAAAGGCGCGATATCAGGAACAATCTCAGTCATGCCCCGCGGCAATGTTGCTGGATACCTTGTCCTTGAGTAATAAGTGTGATATATCCTACAACTCAAGTATCAATAAACGCTTACATGTTGAATTGCTGCTCATGCAGCTTTGCTCATTGGGGGCTATTGTCGATGATCGAACTCCGAAAGTTAAAATTATCCCACCCAGGGAGGAAATAAAAAAGGTAGCTGAATCTGAACCAACCTATCAGAAACCTGAAGGGGAAGTGACGCAAATACCATCTGTTTCCCAGGAAGAGGTTGCGGTTAAAACAGATGATTTGGTTAGGGGATCTGACAAAGAGCAAGATTCGATTGCGATTGAGGGTTCAGGGGTTGAGCACGAGGAAGTTGGCGCTAAAGTGGATCCTCCATCAAGTGCCGCTCCCGAATTACCGGAAAAACCTGAACAGCAACCAACCTCGGTAAAAGAAGAGGTAGTTAAATCGGTGCCTAAGGCAGCCGAGGAGGGTGAACAGGGCTACAGAATGCAAACCAAATCCCTTAAAGATTTTGTGAAGGCAAGCGGAGAAATGCTAAAAGAGGTTGATCTTGATGATGAAGAGACGTATGGCAACAAGGCGATCACTGTGGAAAGACCATTAATGAAAGTAAAGGCAAAGCATTGGATGTGGTTAATAATACGTATGCACAAGGTCGAGATACCATTTTAGAAACGAGCCACCAAACGCAAACCTCATTTTGGTGGATTCTAAACTACCTACATGCAGCACATCAACTCACCCTACTCTTTTTCGCTTTTATCTGTTTTAAAAGCTTCACCTATGTGTTTGCACGCGTCAGTTTTAATCGGGACACAGGCACCTTTGTCACACTGGGCAATACGCAAGCAGCCACTGCCGACAATGCACAATCGCACATTAAACCAACAGGCCAAGCCTACGTAATCAATGGCGATGTGGATGAGACCTTTTATATCTCCCGCCGCTTCCAGTGTCGAGGCAAAGCGCCTAGGTTTACAATCCCTCAACCGTTCAAAGCCCCGATTGCAAGATTGCTACAAGGCGCTTACACCATGAATAAAATTAAAATGCACAAAGGTGATGACCAAGTCAGCTGCACTGCTGCCAAAGGCATTGAATTTTTCGAGTGGAATCTAGCAGAAGGCGAAACTGTGATATTAGATTTTCATTATTTTGTAGGGATGTCAGCAAGTGTAAAAGTATCCACATTGATTAGCCCACGCATCTCATCTTTGTTATTAGGCAAAATGATTTACTCACAAGCCACAGGACCCGGAAAATTAATCTTAATGGCAAAAGGTCGTGCAGAAATTGTCGATAGCAAAACGACTGCTGGCAGCTTACCGCCAGAGCGTTTAATCGCCATGCATAAAAACACACGCTTACATATTGATAGTGAGTTAGATATAGTGAATATTTACCTCAGCACCGCCTACATCCGCCCTGCTGGCGGCGGTAAAATCATTGTAGATGTCGATAATCAACGAGGTTCTCAATCAGGTTTAGGCAGTTTTGTTCGGCACTTTATA
>JAESRW010000301.1 GCA_016764395.1 Flavobacteriales bacterium | reverse complement strand
TGCTTACACTCACCTCATCAACATGGATTATCATGTAGCCAATGAAAACATTGATATCTTTGCCGGTTAATCGTCTGGACATTTTTATAACTCCACTTTAAAAATTTGTTGTCGGGTTTTTCTGCAACCTGCGTTTTTTAGCTTTGGCTAGAATCAAGAATCACATTGGCTATAATTGTTTTTGGTGAATTGTAGGGCTGAACAGCAACAAATATATTCACCTCGTTTGAATTTTTCCAAGTGAACACAATGCTTTCATCGGTCGGGCTTTTGATGTCACCCGGTATTGTAATGCTGTTAAATTCCGTGGCTTCTGCCATTTCCCGAAGCGGTTTCATAAAATAGGTTTTGTGTTGTGCGATGCTGCCAGAGGTGCTGTTAAGTGATCGGTCGGCAACTTTGCTAATAGCTTTTAATCGAACCTTTCGACAGGCTTTGTCGACCACCCGCAGATTTTCAATGACTTGATAATCACCGCCATCAATATCCAAACAATTTGCATCGCCCCAATAGGTTCCCGCAACATCAACATACTTATAGATACAGCTAAGGCGCTGCCCATCTAACGCGGCGAGTGTTGCCGATGGCAATTCAATAGCAGCTGAATCAACCGGGGTTTCACCCAAGCCAACCACCGGGCCGGTGGCAAAACGCATTGGTGAATCCGCTATTGATATAGAACGCTTACAAAGCCGCCCAACCAATACACCCAAATCATTGCCGTGCAACAGTGGCACAACAACCACCCTATACGCTGCAACACCGTTGGTGATGGCCGTTTGTGCCGCCAAATATTCCGCCCAGGTTTGGGTTGAATCGTTGATGGTTTCGGATGCGGTTAAAATGACTATGCGCCGCCCCAATGATGTGCGGATTGATTCCGCTTTGGTTTGCATCGCTTCCAAATCGGCGCTTGCTGTGGCTGGATCACACAACACCACTAATTCTGGCGAGCAACCAAGCATCGCGGAATCTAGCGTATCCTTCCAATCATCACCGTTGGTGATAGGCACGGCCCAAGCTTTCCAATTAGATCCGCCGTTTGATTGGGCAGCTTCAACTTGATCTTTGATAGCACTTGATATCGTACCAAGCGCATCATCTAAATCACTTTGCGCATCCAATGGAATTAGGCTGTCAGTATTGGTTGCACCCTCTCCGATAAATAACGCGGCGCGCTCGATTTCGTCGGTTTCACCTTGCGCCAAATTTAGGTTATTTACTGCTATTTGTGGTTGTGCCATTATTTTGCCCTTTTGATTTGTTGCAAGGTTTGATCGAAAATTATTTGGGTAAATTCATTTACGTCTTTTTGGGTTGCCCCTAAAAAACTACGAATCGGTGTTGGTACTACCCAACGTTTCACGCTGTCTTCATCCCGTAAAATTCTAAGCACTAAACCGGCTTGCTTCATCGTCATGTTTTGTACAACATGTTTAAGGCTGGTAAGCTTCCAACCCTTGCCGTTTTTGCGCCGTATCTTATAACCCGCATCCCTTAATGCCCGTGCTTGTGCGCGGGTGGCGGGTTCGTCTTCATCGGTTGACCCGTTTTGGGCCATCACTTTGGCCGCTGTCATCACCTCTTCAATACCTTCTTGGTGCTGGCGTGCAATCTTGCCGGTGGATGGGCTGGCAAAGGTTATATCCACTTTGCGCGGCGTACTGAATACCGCTATTTTTTTTCCCAACTCCTTCAACATTTTGCGTTTAACTTGTTTGTTTTTCCGTGGCTCCCAAGCCTTACCATCCAACCCCTTTTGGGCGCGGATGCGTTTTCTTGAAAGGCTTCTTACCCTTCGCCCCACTTGCGCCAACAATCGTTTACGCCGCATCGCTGGCATCTTTAATAATTTCATTTGTTGCATCACGGTGAATTGACCACCGGCAACAAATCTAACCGACATGAACGGCATCGGTTGGTTTTTGGCTGTCATCGCCTACGCCAATTGCATCCACCACGGTGCCCGCTGCATCATCTGATAAACTCCACGTTTCACCGAGAAAATCAATCAAACCATCGGCATCTTTTTTAATGCTAATATCTTCAATAAATTGAATACTTATACTCACCTCTGCGGTTTTGTTATCGACTTCATCAACCTCTATGCTGGGCGGTAGTAAATCGTCACTATCCCGGCAGGCATCATTTTCATATAACCACGTTGATATAAACGCAAATAACAAATGGGCATCACCGGCAAAATCTTCAATGAATAAAATGGCGGTGTATTCAAATCGGCAAATCAACAACCCATTGCCCAAATCTTTAAAACCCTTKGCAAGTGTTGCGCCTTCAACATAGGGGGTTAATTTTCTAGCCGCGCAAATCTTTTTWTCTAAWAGATARCTGGTTAGGTCTTTTAATTTTTGTGCGGCCATWKCTATAACAACTCCACGGTGATGGTKGTTTYTATGCCCTTTAATTTACGCACKGCTCTATTRCTTAGKGTTTTCCAAGGCGCGGCCAAATCAATGGTGGATTCATCCAAAGACAWKGCCGAATCTTTACGGTTAAGTGATGCAAATTCTGGAATCAATAGGGCTTTYGCGCGAGAAAATACGGCTTGRATATAATGCATTTCCATTTTATTCACGCCGTTGTGTTCTGTYGYGTCAACCTCTGCCAATGTSGTTGCCCCRKCCAATTCCCAATCATCYTGAATAACGGCCAATTGATCATTGATGTTAACCATTGCCAAYAATATTTTATTGGTGACGGTTTCAATTTCATATTTGGCCGGTATGTTGTAATCACGCTGGAAATCACCCAACACAACATTGGGATAAAACCCGTTGTTAGTGATCACGGTGTTTAGGTAGTCTTCTGTCTTGCCGCTAAAATCTGACATCAAGAGTTTCCAACGTGGTTGCTGTATCCGAAGCGGCCATGAACTTGTTTGAAATTCTGGAATGTTTCACAATCCACATTTTTCACAAGACAGGCCGCGACGCGGGGTAGACGGTTTATTTATGTATCTGGTGTTTCTGGTGTTTCTGGTGTTTCTGGTGTATCTGGTGTATCTGGTGTATCTGGTGTTTCTGGTGTTTCTGGTGTTTCTGGTGTATCCGGTGTATCCGGTGTATTTGTTTCAGCCATACGTTCAATCACCTTGGCGCGTTTCTTGGCAATACCGTGGCGTTCTGGGTTTACATCAATACACTTGTCGTACCATTCAAGCGCGGTTTCATCATCGCCATCACGTTCCGCAAACATTGCCGCCAACTTGTATATTTTGTTATGAACAATGATTTGTTCAACATGCCAGGCATCGGTTGCGAGTATCTGTGTAATCTGTTCAAAATAGGGGTAGGCGCTTTGTTTTAATCGGTATTGCTCATTGGCCCAATCAAACACAGTTTCCGCCACCACCGTGGCTAGGTCGCGTTTAAAGCGTTCCGGCATCGGTTGATCCTGTTCAACCGCAACCATTGCAAGTTCTAGCGCGGATTCAAAATCCTCAGTATCCAACAACCAAATAATGATGGTGACCAATACAAGGTTTAAATAATTTTCACCGTTCTTGATGTAACCTTTAATAAATTCTATGTACTGWGGAATAAAGGCTTTTTTCAGCTCGCGCTTTTCGCTCTTGTTCTTRCCYTTTAAMACGGTGTTGTTGTTTTCAAGTGCWATCAATGCGGTTTCGTAATCRCYYGGAATCGTKCCCAACTTGACAACCTCCGGCRCGTCTAACAATTCTTGTGCYGCTGTTTCCARYTCWCGTKTTTTRTTTTCTGCTGCWATTCGGCGTTTGTGCGCCATTACCGGTGATAAAGCCATGTTAATAAACCCCAAGCGTTTTTTTAAAATACTGTTGTTAATGAAAGCCCACCCAACGGATGGGCTATCTTTTTTACTGCTTTTTTCTAATGTTGTTGTGACTGGTTAACCGGGATTAAGACCAGCCTGTACCATCCCACAATTGCACATTGTCAGATTCAGCAGCGCCGACTTTCTCGAAATCCTCAACCACATAACATTCATTGACTGAATTGTAATGCTCAACGCGGCTGCGCTTGGAATTGTCTTCGATGTTTTGGCGAATAGAACCATCTTGGTAATAAACAGATATATTTCTAAATGGCGTAATGAATAAGCCACGGGCTGGAAAAAATGGAATCTGGTGTGCAGGTAACCCGGCATAAGTGCGCGTAACTGTTGCCAGTTCAATCCGCTCTTTTTCCGATGGCGTCGAACCTTGCGCGGCGTATAACTGCGCCTTGTCGTCACCCAATAATTCTGAACCGATGATAGCGACTAAATCCGAGCTTTCACGGAATAGCGGTGAAACCATGCCTTTAACATCTTGAACAAAGCTGTCTAGGTTTGGATAATCCGCACCGGCACCCTCACCCATTTTAATCGCACCGGATGCGGCTACACCTTCTGCCAACATATGAGAACCACCATCAAAATTTCGGATGTGTTGCAACCAACCAATGTTGGTATCTTCGCCCAATGGATAGGTGACGGAATCTGTCACCGTGGCGGCGGTTATACCTAACCAACCGGTGCGGATGCGGGAATGGGCTTGTGCTAAACGGCTATACTCCATGAATTTTTCGTGCAAGTTAGGAAACTTGCTCCATGCATCCATAGTTTTCCATTTCATGTGGACATCGTATTCTGTGAATTTACAGTGGTAAAGTGTGCCGTCAAGATTCAACGGGTCACTGGTTGAACGGTCGGTGGTGTCGGTGTCGGTGCGCTTGCCCAAAATAGTTGACACGCTACCCAAGACCTTTTCACCCGACATATCATCCACGGCTAAAATATTGATTTGTTTTAAGAACGCGATAGATTCAACAATTTGATCCATCAAAATCTGTTGAATCGTGGCGCTTGCGGCAAATTCAGTGGATACACTGTCGACGCCGTAAGTTTTCGCCATTGCCGCACACATGGCATTAAATTGATCTCTTGCTAATTTACGCATTTTCTAATCTCCGGCAAATGGCCTTTTTTTTGGGGGGGTAAATGGGTTAAACGTGTTTTTTGGTTTTGTGTTTTTTCTTAATAAACCGGTGGGTGATCATCGCCACCTGCATCGTCACCCGCTGGCGTTTTCTTTCCGTCAGGCTCTTTTAGGAGTGCTTCAAATTTCGCATCAAGTGCGGTGAATTTTCCTTCCAATGTCTTGTTGGATTCTGTCAATGCAGTGTTGGCAGTTACCAAAGTTTCATTGGATGCTTTAAGCGCGGCAAACTCTGTTGAAAGTTTTTCGCTGTTTTCATCATCCGCTTTAGGTGCGACTTTTGCCGCTTCAGTGATGGCGAGTTGCATGGCTGAAAACTTCGCATCAAATGATGCGCCAAGGCTTTCTTGTAATGCTGCTAGTTGTTCTGGGGTCATGTCGTCATCATCCTGGTTGGGTTGGGTTATTTTCTTAAAAAAACGTTTTAATAAATTCGGTTCTTGTGTTTCAAGGTTTGCGGAATAATCGATTTTATGSCCGCTGAAAAACTCGCTKGGTTGTTCTGGTGTRCTGGATTGACTRGAAWAWYKTAATTCATKGCAMCCGGCGCTTGCKGGRTCRTTRGTTGCACCMAKGCCGCCAAGGTAKGTGAAACCCTTGCCCATAAAATTATGTTTWAGTTCGATTGATGAAAATAAAAATTGACCTTCTTSGTTGGCCYGWATYAATGAATTGTTGGGGGCYRTGATGGCGTATAAATKWATTTCGCCTTCWAAYTCTTCYTCYTTGGMATGTTCCCATTTCAGYGCKTTAACWSTSCCGCCACAATAATCCCTGTCRTGGTYTGSCCAAATCATAGCGGTGTAAACTTTCGGATTGTAATTATCCGCCATCTGTTTTAYCCAAGATTTCTTAATCACCCGGCCACTACCATCAACRGTAGGCCCACTAGTTGCGACAATTACCCAACCGGTTTTCAAATTTCTCGCCATAACAAAAACACCATGTTTGWTTYTTGRTTTGTTCTTTTRTTTSKTYWTTKCWWWTCTACAACCGGTTTTTAATCTTTTCAAAGAAAACAAATCCTAGAAATTCCTATTTTGCGTTTATAGGAATATCTAGGAATCAAATGTGCGGTTTGTTAAAAAATAGCCCGTATTATTGGAACATGGCATCAAAGATTGCGGATGAAATAAAAGAGGCGGCCAAACTTCTCTACCTTAAAAAGTGGACGCCAAAAGAAATAAAAAACCAGCTCAACTTAAACAGTGAACGGGTGGTGTATCAGTGGGCGGCGAAATATAGCTGGGCATCGATGTTGCAACATGAAACCGTGGAACAAGCAATTTCACGGCGGTTGGTACTTCTGGCAGAAAAAGAAGAATTAACCGAGAACGATTTAAAAATTATGGATCGGTTGATGGGGCAACTGGATAAAATAGCCAACATCGATCTAAAAAAAGCCCGCATCCTAAAAGAGAAGGCACGCACCCAAAGAGAATTGGACGGGATAGAGAGCGGCGGCGGTAATAAACCAGGTAAACGCAAAAAATCCAATGACATATCCGGCATCACCAAAGAACAATTGGAAAAAGTGCGCCTTGATTTATTTTATGGTTACCAACAACGCTGGCATGATAACTTATTAGAACGCATCCGGTTTATTTTAAAATCCCGCCAAATTGGTGCCACCTATTATTTTGCCTATGAGGCGTTTGAAAACGCGGTGTTAACGGGTGATAACCAAGTATTTTTATCTGCCTCCCGTAATCAGTCCAATATTTTCAAAGCCTACATTATTAAATTTGCCCGCGAATATTTTGGTGTTGAATTAAAAGGCGAAGTTATCACCCTATCCAATGGCGCGGAATTGCGCTTTGTGTCTACCAACGCAAGAACCGCCCAGGGTTTTAATGGTCACCTTTATATTGATGAAGTGTTTTGGATAGCGAACTTCAAACAAATTAATGATTTAGCGGGGGGCATGGCATCACATAAAAAATGGCGCAAAACCTATTTTTCCACCCCATCGATTAAATCCCACGGCGCGTTTCCGTTGTGGTCTGGTCAAAAATACAATGATGATAAAGGTAAGGAATATGAATTTGACCTAAGCCATGCCAGCCTAAAACACGGGGTAAAAGGTAAAGATAATATTTGGCGCAATGTGGTCACGGTGGTTGATGCCCAAGAACAAGGCTGTGATTTGTTCGACATCGACACGTTAAAGGATGAAAATTCCGAATCCACCTTTAACAATTTGTTTATGTGTCACTTTTTAGAGGCGGGTTTATCCGTTTTTAATCTTAATGATTTGTTAGCTTGTGCGGTTGATTCCAACGTGGTGTGGGTTGATTTTAAAAAGAAAGAGCAACGCCCCTTTGGCAACAAACATGTGTGGCTGGGCTATGATCCCGCCCGCCACGGTGACAAAAGCACCTTGGTTGTGTTGGCACCGCCCGACCCTGAAAATCCAAAATTCCGGCTGTTAGAGAAAATGCAGCTAAAGGGGTCATTTCAATTTCAGGCCAACACCATTGAAAAATTATTTGATCGTTACAACGTGCAATTTTTAGGAATCGATTGCACCGGGGTTGGGTTGGGTGTGTTTGAACTCGTGCAAGCGTTTTATAGACGCGCCACACCTATCCACTATGGTATTGAATCCAAAACCAACCTTGTATTAAAAGCCATTGATGTGATCGAATCGCGGCGGATGCAATGGGATGAAGAACACACCGACATGGCACCGGCATTTTTACAGGTTCAACAAACCACCACCGGACAGGACAAAATCACCTATGTGGCGGATAGAACCTCTGAATTGGGACACGCGGATGTGGCGTTTGCAATGATGCACGCCATGTCAAACGAACCGCTAAACCGTAAACAACGTAAAGTTTCTTTAGGCATCGCTAGTTAGGGTCAAATTATGAAAGCAATAACACGCCGCGCATTCTCCAACAATCACACCGAAAGTGGCATGGTGTCAAAACGCCAACAACAAGGCGCAAAAGGCCGGGGGCCATTGGCGTTTTCTTTTGGTGATCCTGAACCTGTATTGGGTAACAACATCACCAATTATTTGGGGGTTTTTGTTGATACTGGTGGGGAATTTTACGTGCCACCGGTTTCCATGTCGGGGCTTGCTGACATCATCAGCGCCAACGCGCACCATGAATCTGCTTTGCATTTTAAGCGCAACCAAGTGTTAAAATGGTATATCGATAACACTATTTTAACGCGCAAAGAATTGGCAAAAGTGGTGTTTGATCGGTTTGTTTTTGGTAATTGTTATTTGCAAAAAATCTATAACCGTTTTGATATGGTCATTGGATTGAAACACTTGCCCGCGTTATATATGCGCAAAATGAAAAAAAACGATAACCAATATTGCAAACTGCAAAACGGTGGCCGCCCCCCTATTCCGTTCAAAGTGGGCGAAGTAATCCACCTAAAGGATTATTGTGTTAAGCAACAAATTTATGGTATTCCTGAATATTTGGGCGGGGTTCAATCCATTATGTTAAACGAATCCGCCACCCTGTTCCGGCGCAAATACTATGATAATGGTGCCCACATGGGGTATATATTTTATACGGCGGATGCTGATTTTGATGAAGAGGATGAAAAAGCCCTAAAAGAACAGATTGCACAAAGTAAAGGCGCGGGTAATTTCCGGTCTATGTTTTTGAACATTCCAGGGGGTAAACCGGATTCCGTTAAAATTATACCGGTGGGTGATATTGCCACCAAAGATGAATTTGAGAGAATCAAAAACACCACCCGTTCCGATATCATCAGTATTCACCGCATCAATCCGGCATTGGCTGGGGTTATGTCTGAGGCAAGCGGCGGATTTGGTGACATCGAAAAAATAAGCCGAATTCAATATGAAAATGAAACCGTCCCGGCACAATTCATATTTAAGGAAGTAAACCAATATTTACGCACCCAAGATGCCATTGGTTTCACAATTCCAGAATTTGCCGACTAATACAGAAACAAGCCCATTAAACCCTCCAAAACTCAATAACGCGAAAATTCACAATAGTGCGAATTTTCGCGTTAGGTGCTATTATTCCCTCAACCAAAAATAACGGGGGTTGTTTATGCGGTGTAAATGTCGATTTTGTGGAAGTGTGGCGCGGATTACGTCAAGCAATGAAATATCATTAGAAGTTACCCACCTATATTGCCAATGCACAAACCCAAAGTGTAACGCGGTAACGGTTCGGGATAATTCCTATTCTCACTGTTTGCGCCCCCCTATCGATGATATTGATACCCTGTTTTTAGACCGGTTCAATTCCATGGGAAAGGAGCAACAACAACAATTATTGCGTCAAATGACCGGCAACAATACCCCCCTCAACTAGACCCAATTGTTTATCCATATCATCCAGAATCAAAAATAACCCTGCCAAATCACTGGCATTCAATTGCAACACATCATCCGTTTGGCGTTGGGTGATCACGGTTTGTAAAAAACTGATTTTCTTGCGTACTGCGTTAATACTTTTCATTACTACATCCCAAAAATGTACGGCGTCCCCGCCGAATTCCAATATTCTAATGTCCGTTTTATTACTTTTTCTTGGTTTTTTCTTGTTTGTTTCTTGTCTATCAATGATCGCTTGGTTGGTGGTCGATTCAGTGTAGGAGACAATGCAAAAAATAAAAGTCATTATAAAAGACCAAACCAGCAAGAAATTGCCGGTTTTCCTAATGGCCGCCTTTACTCTGCAAATTTTTGCCGATACGGTTACTAACTAACAGTTTTCAACACATCTTGTTTCAACTTGTTCTGGGGTTTATGCAATTACCTACCGATTTTGACAAGACGGATTTTGTAAAGAAACTAAAGCAAGCACGGAAAAAACAGCAGCTCACAAAAAAACAATTAGCGCAGCTAATAAATGTTAGCGAGCGCACCTATTCAAGCTATGAAAATATCAAAGATAACCGATTGCCGCGCATCGATACGGCGCGTTTAATGTCAACCATCTTGCACATCAGTTTGGAACAATTAATTTTAAAACAGGACAATATCACCTTGGATGATACAGAAAAGGAATTACAACGCTCACTTGAAAAACGTATAGCCAGTGATCCCATGTTTGGCTTATACCTGCGGTGGGTGGTGCATTACAGTGATGCGCGGATAAAAAATTTATTGGATGCGCAATTGCTGGATATCACCGAAGGATCAACCCCATCGACCAAGTGAGCTGTTTCGTATCGCGTCGATGGCTCGGGTGATGGCCTCGATGTTGCTGGTGGGATTTAGTTGTTTGATGATGTAAGAATGCACGCCCAAATCAAATGCGGCATCGATGGTGGTTTGGTGGTTGTGGTGGGTGTAGATAACAACGGGGCAATAATCGGCGGATGATATGCGGTGTAAATCCTTAATCAGTTCAAGACCGGTGCCATCCGTGCTGATATCAAAAATGACCGCATCCAGAGTGTCAACACCCTTGATGCAGTCAAGTAAACTACCGACATCATCAAAAAAAATAACGCTGTCGTTTTCTATCATGCTGGAAAAAATGGCCTGCAAAAAAACCTTGTCATGTACATTATTTTCTAAAATGTAAATATCCATGACGTTCCTTGTGTTTGGGGCTTTGTGCTTACCCCACAGCATAGCCCCCTACCACTAAACACACAAACACCCAACCTAAGGTGCCAACCATCAACGCCAATCCTAGTGCCATGTACCACAATAATTTTGTCGCTATCCGGTAATAGAAATAAAAGTAAACGATACCTAACAACAAGTTGTCCCAATAAACGAAAAATATCCAATCCAACCACACCACAAAAAATGGCAATTTTTCAATATCAATATAATCAATTAACATGATGTTTTTCCCACTAGTGTTAGGTGTGGTGTTTGTCGGTGTGGTCTTTTAGGTTGTTTGGCTTGCATTGGTTGCTCACGTCGAATCACCGCCCACACATGGTAGGGAGCGCATTGATTACCAAATTCTAAATAGGTTTTGTTAGTTCCCCCTAAGTATCGATAAGCCTTTGCGGTGGAAGGTTTTGGGCAATCGTAAACACTCTTGTTAATTTCGATAGAAATCTTCTCCGCTGCATCATCAACAGTGTGAAAATATTCACCCATAAAACCCGCTAAATTATCCACCCGCCCGGTGATAACCTTGCCAGTGCCTTGATGATATAACACATCGTGCATGAATAATTTCCAGGATGCGGTTTTTTTAAATTCGCTATTCATGCGATCACCTGTTGACGTAATAAATAAAATTTACCTTTTTTAACCACATGGTTCTCATCAATCAACTGTTCTAATAAATGCCTTAAATGTTCATAGCGTAATTTTAAGTTAGGCCAATCACTACAAATGGGTTTTATGGAAAGTTTATCGCCATAGCACCCAGCCAACATCTTTTCAACCACAGGCCGCAAGTTCAAACCGTTAATTGGGCTTATATATTTTTGGTCAAATTCTTTCATGTCAATACCTTGTTGCGGGGTTAATAATGGGTTGTCGATGGCGGTGGGTTTATCAACATAACCCACTAATTCGTTGCCATTGTAGACCGGTTCACGTTCCACAATGTTGCCCTTGGTATCGAATAACATGGGTTTATCCGCAAGTTTTACCGGTTCATCAAACGAGCTGGTTTGGTCGGTTGCTTTTGATATTTTTATAGCCGCGCCTTTTTCCCTTAATCTGGCCAATCCCGCCCAATCAATAAAACTTTTTTCATTTGCTGGCGGTTTGCATCCGCCATACATTTTTTCAATTTCACGGTCAAAATGACGTATCAATTTATCATTTTCTGTTTCGTTTTCTGTTTCGTCTTTTGGTTTTGGTGGTTTGATGTCGGCCAATAGCGGGGTATTTCCTTGCACCAATAACAACGCATAAATGCCACACACATCAATCAATATCGCCACCGCGATAAATGACCAGTGCCGCACCGTTCCCATATCTATACCCGTGACATTGCTTATCACTAAAAACGCCGCCGAGGTGTTAACGCTGGAAACTGCTGGGGTGTTTCGTGCGTTCAATAACAGTCGCTCTTTTTCCGCCCGTAATTCACTGAGGGGTTTTAAGTGAATAGCGGCGTTTTTTCTAAAGTTGTTATCCGCATCCCCCTCTGCCACCGTGTTAATCGTGTTCATTTGTCTATCGATTGATTCCAGGCTTTGTTTTAATGCTTTGTGTTCAAAGCTTTCGTTTGTTTGCCGTGTTGAAAATGTGGCGCTGGCGGATTCAAAAAAACCAACGCTGGCACAAATCGACACTGTCAACAAAACACACCCCAATAAAATGGTAACGAAACTGGCCGCCCGTTTCTTGTAACCGTACTGACAATACAACGCCACCCCAACCGGAAAAAATGCAAATTTGCATAACTCCAAGCTAGTGGCAAACACACCCGCTAACACTTGCCCAACCGGGGTGCTTTGCTCCAACACAAACAGCGCCACCGAACATACCAAACTACCACCGCACGCCAACAACGCGGCCAAACAAATAACGCCTCTGTATAACTTATTAATCACCATGATTTTATTCATCCCTTTTAACCTTTTATAATTTTGTGTTTTTAATTCTTTGGTTTTCTTTTAATGGTACGGCACACCAACAATTTTTATCATTCCATCAACAAATTCATTGACTTCTTTTTGGTGTCGTTCAATCAAATGTAATTGAATATAAACAAGTAAATCTTTTATCTCCCTTCTTTTTACCACATCATCTTTTGCATCATCGTAAGAGAGCAACAAAAGATCATTAAGGAAAAACAACTTTTGCTTATAGTTGCCAGGGTTCCTTTTCAATTCTGTATCAATGTTTTTTTTGGTAATCATGATGATTTCCGTAAATGTTGGTTTTTTCCGTAGCTTTCCTGTAATGCGCTTAATACTTCCCGGCAATGTATCAAACAATCTTGTGCATCCCCGTAGGCTTTCATGTAAATGCAATGTTCTTCGCTGGCAATCAATAAAAGGTTTTCAATAGTTAAGATAACCGCCAATTTTTCCATCCCTACCACCTCATTAATGCATAAGTCTATTATTCGTGGGGTTATCAAAATATTTTACCTCGCTTATATCTAACAATGAGAACACAACAAAACCCGCTTGTTGCTGGTAGTTGGTGACAAAACCAATAACGGCGCAAACAAAACGCCCGGTATAGCGGTGTAAATGTTCATCCACCGGTTCCACCTCTAACAACTGTATATAATCCCCGGTTATATAATCTCTATCGTTGCGGCGGATTTCAAAATTCTTTTTTCCATTAACCACTTCTTGAAAATACGGTTTCTCTGTTTTTAGTAGCTGAACATAAAACATCATTTTACCCCCTGCTGATAAAATCCTTTATCCCAAATTGCATACCGTGCCACATAACCATTGGCCCGGCATTGCTTGGCAATAATTTCAAACTCTACACCAAAGGCCACCACCTTGCGGTTTTTGGCGGGGGTTAATGATTCCACATGACAATTCATTCCCTTTGATACACTCACCATCAACCTGTCACATGAGTTTGAAAAATGAATAGTCAATGTATAGCCGCTAACTAATCGGAAACGATCACCAGAACTAAGCCACACAATTGGCCCAGGCCATTTGGCTTTTTTCTTGTCGGTATCAAATCGTGTTTCAATAAAGGTGGACGCCATTTTTTTGCGGTTGAATAAAGACACGTTAGAAAATATTACCGGTGGTTGTGGTGCTGCTGGTGTTGAAAATGTGATTGCTGGTTTCATAATATCTATCCCTTTTTTTATGATTAGTTTTTATTGCTGGTTTTGTTAAAGGCCAAACTGTGTAGAAAGCGGCGGGTTATCGATTTTTTCTTGTGCCTCTTTCTTGCGCCGTACCTGTCTAAGCTCTTGATGAATGTTCATTCGCTCTTTCCAGGCTTGCGGGTCGGGTTGTTGGTTGATGTATTCCATTGTTTTGTCTCGATCCCAGCTAGAGAGCATCATTTTTGCCTGCCATTCCCTATCAATGCGGGTTTTCATATCCACTTTGTAGTTGTCTCTCTGGTCTTCTAACCACACCAACACATCATCCATTTTTCGGGTATATACCAGGCTGCGGGCAACCGAATCACGGCGAAATTGCTCTTGATCAATGGTCATTTTGTAGCCTCGATTTTGTTGGAAAACATGCGTTGTGCGGGGGTAGGGGTTGAAACACCGGAACAACTGGAACACACCAGATAAATCGACCTGTAGACCACTGCAACACTGAAAAAAGGTTGTTCCGGCGCTACCGGAACATGCCGGAACAGGTTTTTTGACCGATTGCCTGCGGCGTAGTAACGGTGTGGGCTGCGGACTGTTCCGGCAATATTGCTGTACCGGAACATTACTAGAACACGGCAGAACAAAGCCGTTCCGGTGCGTTCCAGTAAATGCATGTAGAGATGGAACGGATAAGTTATTGATTTAGTTAGTGGTATATAGTGATAAAGTGATATGTTCTGTTTATTCTCCTTATCTTTAGCCTTCCCCCCCATTTCTAATTCAATTAATAGGATTAGACCCACCACACATTTTTTGAGTACTGCCAATTTTTTTGAAATCATCTTAAACCGCCGAAAATAGCCAACAATTAATGGATGTCTGCGTAAGGCAAGACCGGTATTTTTTCAATCCAATAAAGGGGTAACGCTTGGAGTCCTTCAACATCGAACGCAGCACATGCAACGGCGCGATTTTTTGGTGTTTCTCCACACACGCTTGTTGAAACTCGTTTAATGAAATGGCAACCAAGCCTTTTTCTTTAGAGTGGTTATACCGTGGCTGTTTAATGACTTCCTTGCTGCCATCGGGTTTATGCACCTCAATCACCCCGCCGTTCAAATAAATGAACGCTTCCCAAAATTCATCAATCACCGGGTGATCGCTTGCCAATCGGCCTTGTCGATCCAAGGCGCGTTCGTGCATGTGGTCATATAACGGGTTTAGCTGTTTATCATCCAATTGAGGAAACAACACTTTTAATGCCGTGGTGCTTGCCATCACTTGTGCATGAAAATTGGTGATGCGATCGGATGTCAAACCGCCGCGTTGTCTTAGCTCATCAACATGTTTTGGATAGGCATCAAACAGGGCTTTTAAATAGGCTTTCTCATTGGCTAGCACTAACCGCAAATAACCGCCCAACTGTTTTGCCTTGAGTTGGGTAAAACGTTTGGCAATGCCTTTGTTTTCTTGTTTCTTATGGGCGGTGGTGCAATGAAAATGCACGATGCGCGATAACATCGGCGGGCTGGCTTGTACCGTGGCGTTTTGGGTGATGACAATGGCACCCCTAAAAATCAAATCCGCCGAATCCAAACCGTTGTTTTTTACCCCTCTCGATGAAATCACCCCGTTTAAATCGGTACACTTTTTGTAAACATCCCAGTTCACCTGGTTTGGGGTGCGGGCTGATCTGCCATCACCATCCACCGATTCCCTATCCGATTCCAAAAATACCACGGGTAAATTACTGGCTTGTGCCAAGCCTCGATCTTTACCGGATGCAGTGCCGGATAATAAGTCGGTGCCCTCCCAATCATCGCGGCCCAACATTTTCCACAGGGTTCTAATGAGGGTGGATTTTCCCGCCTCTGGATCACCGGTTAATTCTGCAAACGGCATTTGGCCCAATTCGGTTTTTATTTGGTGGGTGAATAAGGTGGATGTCCAAAACCCCAGCATGCCCAACCCGTTTAAATGAAACACCTTGATAAAATCATTTAGCAACCCGGTATCGAATTCATCGCCGTAAATATAGTGGGCAGATTTTAAAATGGTTTTAACCTGAACATCCGGCGCTGAAATATAGCCGTGGTCATTCACTAAAATTTCTTTTTCGTTTTTAAAACCAAATTCATTAAACACATAGGTTTCGGTCACTTGATCATAACCAATGAAAGGAATCGCCCGTACATAATCCATTTTGCGATCAAACCACTTACCGCGAAGGGTGCGCAAATCACCAGCCGAACCTTCAAAGCGTCCACCGGGGGTTTTGTTTAATAATGCATTGTTAAAGGATCGCGGGTCACTGGGGGCGGTGGATTCTAACGCCGCTAAAACCGATTGATCAGAATAGGCCATATCAATATGAAAAAAATACTTTTGGCCCTCTTCTTGTTCCGGGTTTTTCTCGATGTATAAAAAGCGGGGTACACAGTTGGAAATACTTTCGGTTGAGACATGACTTTTAAACACGTCAAAATCCCGGCCATACTTAAATTCTAAACCATCTTTTTCCAACGCCTTATCCATCGCGCCTTTGTTAACGGTAAAACGCCACAGTTGGTTGCCGCATTCCTCTAACATGTAGGTTTTCTTTTTCCAGCCAAACAATTCATAGGCCATTTTTTTCATACTGTCGGCCATGAATACCCTACCGCGCCAAATGCATTGTTTAATAAACTTTTCGTTCAATTGGTCAACCCGAAAAATGTCATCCCAATCTGCACTGCTACCGCGCCCAGTAATTGCCACCTCAAATTTCTGTTCCATGTCTTGCAGTTTTTCGGCGTAACCTTTGACATGTTGTAGCGGTTTGGGTTCGTCGTCATAGGCCAACACCCAAGTGATATCATCATCCTTGTGTTGCTCGATCAAATCCCAAGGAAAGTTGCCACAGGCCATAGCGGAAACGGCTTTTTTCTTCGCATGTAAAAATGCGATCGCATGAAAAATTCCCTCAGTGATAAACACCGTATCGCCCTTTTTAATGACCTGATTTTTCGGTTGCCAACATTTGTTGCCGTATTGAATACCAAATTTAAAATTGGATTTTTTCCCGGCGTCTTTGCTGGCGGTTTTATCAATGACTTTTTCCCAAAACCACAGCCCATCACCGAACATATCAAAGCGCACCGTATCCACAAATTTCTTGGTGCCCTTGATCGTCATTTTGCCTTGTGAATACAAACCGTTGATGTGGATGGCTTGAAACTTGCGGTTTTGGGTGAGATAGGCGCGGGCTGTTATATCGGGGTCTTTTTCGGTGGCTGGAAAACGCTTTGAAAATTCCTCGAATATTTCAGGATATCGTGCGCGCACCGATTCTGTGTAACAACATTTGGTTTCGTTGTTACAACGCAGCACACCGGGTTTATCGTGTCCAATCCATAAATTGGGTGTGTTGCAATCTGGGCACTTGCCCCGGTAAATACCGCCCACCAACTTTAGTTTTAACGTGTGATCACCCAACAAGGTTTGCCGGATTTCATCATCCAATGACAAATCAATCATTACGCGTTCCCCGTGCAAACCTGTTGTGCTTTAACGATCAACGCTTCTAGTTCGGCCTTAATCGCTGCGGGGTGGTTGGTGGTGGGGTTTAGTTTTAAGGCTTTGGCTCTGGCATCGGCGGCGGCGGCCAACACCTTATCGGCGTTGTTTAAATGCGGGTTGAGTTTAATCACATAGTTAGTGATGGCGCTTGAATTAAACAACACCCGCAAACCGCCGTTGCTAATAGGGATGGGGCCACCGCCATCCTTGCGCAATTTCTCAAAGCTGGATTTGCTCATATTCAGCTTGGCGGCGGTTTGTTCAATGGTATAGATGGGGTCATTTTCTATATCAAATGCGGGTTTATTCATGTTCAACACCTATTTTTGTAGTTTTTGTAATTAAAATTTACCAGTTTATGGAAATCTCGCCCCATTTGGGCGATACTGTCTTTTAGTGGCCGTAAATCAACGTAAAACGGCACAATTCAGCGTTAAACTGCACAAATGTGTTTAGTTTTTCGCGCTATTGGAATATAGGCGTGAATGTGAGTATTATCAAGCAATTGCGCCGATTTATTTTACATAACGGAATAGGGAGCAAAACATGCTCAATTTGGATACATACACGCAACGCATCGCGCATGTGATTGATGCCGTTGGCATTGATGTGGTCACGGACGTTTTTAATACCTCGCAATCTCAGGTATATAGAATAAAGAAAGACGCCAGCACGCTAAGTTTTAACCGGGTGGTTGAGTTGGCAAAAGTGGCGGGCATAAATACCCAATGGATAAGCACCGGGTTAGGGGATGTCGAAAGCATCGGAAATTATTCGGTTGAAATCCCGCATCTGTTTGAAACGGATGCCGCGCCGTTTATTTTGGATCGGTATTTTTTCCATGCCGAACAAAACATGGATACCCTGTTTTCCCAAGCGGTGTTGGATGATGCCATGGAAAATTTGATGTGCTCAGGTTCCATGGTAGTCATTGATAAAAGCATCATCACCGGGAACGGGATTTTTGGCTTGATGGTGGGCGGTGTGTTTACCTTGCGCAATATCAAAGCCCAAGTGGATGGTTCAATAAAAATCAGCGCGTTAAAAGCTAATTATGATGATATGACGTTGCCAAAAGAGAGTTTGAACCTAGTAGATATTGTTGGGCGGGTGATATGGTCGGGGCAAAATCATGGCTAGAAAATCCATTTTTTTCGATGATAAACGCAATACCTATGTGGGTGAATTTCCCCGTGATGCGCTGGTGGGCTTTGAAAAAGACCGCCGTGGTATTCGCCGCACCCTTTGCAAACAACGTGATTTGGTCGGTTTAACAGAGATTCAAATAAACCAACATCTATCCAATTTGTACAGCATCAAACAACAAGAGTTCAGCAACGAGAAAAGCCACAAGGAAGCTGCAAAAAAACAAGCCAAACGCCAGAAAAAGACCTATACCATACGCCAGGCCAATAAATTATGGATGGCTGAAATGAAGGTAACCCGCGCCAAAAAAACCGTGGGGCAATACCAAAACACCATCGATTATTATTTGGATGCCAACGGCAACCATGTGGTGAATGATTTCACCTTGGATCACTCCACCGAATTTTGGAACCATTTACAGACACGCGAGAAACAAGGCGGCGGTTTCTTTTCGTTAGAAAATCAAGCCACCCATATCCGCAAATTCAATACCTTTTTAAACTGGTGTTATGACCATGAAATCATGGATAGGATGCACCGGCTAAAACGGCCAAAGGTGCCTAAGCGGGACATGCAAACCTATGATGTTGAGGAATTGCTAAGACTAGGCCAACACATTCAAACCAAAATTATTGAAACCACCGACACCGCCCGCAAGCGCGGATACATCAATATATTCCGTGCCTTTATGCTCGCCACCAATACGGCGCTTCGTTTGGGGCCAATTTGGGCGCTAAAAATCGACAACATTGAACTGGATAAACGCTTGGTGCAAATCCGCGACAATAAAGAATTGGACTGGCAAAACAAAGGGGTTAAGTGGCCAGATAAACCCATCAATGAGGATTTGTATAATTTTCTGGTAAAGGATTTGGCGTTGCGGGATCCGCAAGAGCGCTATTTTTTGGATAACGGCAAAGGCAAACCGTGGCGGGCTGATCGTAGCGACATTTCCAAATGGATGTCGACGTTATGCCAGGACATTGGGCTTGCCAAAATCAAGCCGTTTCACTGGGGTATGCGGGCCACCATTATCACCGAATTATTAACCCGTGGTGTTGACGTTCACGCCGTGCAAAAGTTAGCGGATCACGAAAGCATTGAAACCACCATGCTCTATTTTAATGATAGAAAAGTGCAACAACGTAGAGCATCGGATGCTATTCTAAACGCCTTTAGCGGTGTTGAAAATGTCACAAAAATGTCACATGTGCCGGAAAAAAACACACCCCATTGATTTGATTGAAGTTTTTAGCCTATGCCTTTGTACTCCTAAGGGGTAGGCCGGACGTTCGAATCGTCTCCGGGGCACCATCAAAAAAGCGTTAGAGCCTACAAATACAGGCTTTAACGCGCCCCATCTAGAAAATGTCACAACAATGTCACAAGCCAAAAAACACCCACTTTCGGGCAAAAATGTCACAAAAATGTCACAAAAAAGCCCGGCATAGGCCAGGCTTTATTTGCTAAAGAATTTACAACAAAATACTTAATGTTTGTAGGCTATAACCTGATCTTCAGTCAATTTGATGTAACCCGTGCATGTAATTGGTTCATTGTTCTCATTTAGAATATTTTGGATATCATTATTCACAAGCATTCCTAGTTCGCAGTAACCCCGCTGAAAACTCATTAACCCCCTTTCCGTTTCTATGTATGTATCTGGTGATGTTTTACACCCAGTTAGAAACACCGCCAAAATTATTGCAATTAATTTCATAGATCACCCCGTTATTTAGCGTTAGATTCAATTCTTATTTCGGTGTTAAAAGGCAATTGCCCGCCGTTATGGGTCATGTGCCCGAAAGTATTCATCAAGCAATGCAATTGCCATTTAGACCAACCGTTTTTATCTTCAACCTTTTTGGCTTGTGGGCTTAATTTGGGGAAAGTTTCCCTTAATTCATCATGTTGACGTTTTATTTCTTCACGCCCTGCATCGGTCAACTGAACAAAAACACATTCATTTATATTAAATTTCATAATGCACCAGCAATATTACTTCTAACAATGTTCCGTGCTTCGCTGCTGAACATTGGGTCTGGATCAAATGACATTGCCATATATTGCATTTTTTCCATTAAGGTATCGAATCTACCCAACTGCTTTTCCATGATTTTTATTTGATCTTCAATCGACATAATTACACCCCTTTAATTAAATTGAAAAAACGACACAAATTCACGATTTAGGCACTAACTTGTAGTTGCCCATTACGGATTTTAAAGCGGCTTCTACTGCTCTGCGGTGATTCTCTCTACCAGCTTCGCCCCATGGTTCACCGTCCCAACGTGAAGGGTGCCGCTTCTCCGAATATGCTTTTGAAGCAGTTTCCACCATCTCTTTAGTGATACGCATATAACCCTCTAAAAATAAATTGTAATAACGAAATATCAGCGTTTAAGACCTTCGATTATGGTTAACGCTTCATCTAGTGCGGCGTCTAGGTCGTAGTGGTACACAACATGAAACCCTACCGGAGTATCCGGGTAGAATTGTATCTCTATGATAAAATCCCGCCCCACCATCACGTCAATAACGTCAGGTATTGCCGCGTCTACGTTTAGATATTGCTCAACTGATTGGTACACGCTCCGGTGCAAGTTGAATGATATTTCAACCGAAGCACTGCACGCCTCTACTAGCTTCTTGATTTTTTCGTTAGTGCTCAAAACTATATCTCCCTACATATCTTAAAATTAATGTGCCTTAGATTTTGCCGCTTTGGCGTTAGCTTTTGCTACAAAAGGTTGAAGTTTTGCTATAGTTTCGGTCTGAACTTTTAAAGTAATACAATCAAGCGTTGGCCCCTTAAACTGTTCATACTTAAAGCCAGCGTTATCCAGAATTTTCGTAAATATTGATAGCTTCCATTCGTCTATAACTACAGCTGCTTTTTTCATTTGTTATTTCCACCTCTGATAATTGTATTTTTTAAAACGTCCCACTTATTATAGAAAATCTACCGATTTAAACAAGCATTAAAACACGCTACAGGCCACGTTTTTAAAGGGCTTCAAGAATATTAACAACCCGCAAAACCACAAAAATACTCGCCGCATTTTCAACGCCGTTTTAAAGCCCATACGCTACGTTCACGGCGCTCTATTTTATTCCAACCTATGCATTCCATGAAAACCGAAACAGCCACACAGGCCACGGAATCCGGGCCTATGCCTATATAGTTCATTTCCGTAACCATAAAAACACGAAAACGCGGCAGGCGTGGGGTGGAGTGACCGCCCCTGAAATTGTATTTATAGCGGGTTGATTTCGTCTTGCTGGGGGCCATATTTAGGGGGCTGTGGCGGCGTTGGTTGTTTACCTGTACCAACGCGCCACTAAAAATAGAGATGAATAGAATTGAATCTAGGGGTCAGTAGAAGGCATCAGCGTTTTAAGCTTGGTTTGTAAAGTGGTGGCGTTGGTTGCTGTGGTTACAAAACCAACGGTTTGAACCACGGCTGTCGTTGTTCCTGCTAGCCCGGCATGGGTGTGGCTGTGGGTTGATAATGCGGTTGCCAAATCATTTACTAGCGCGAGCAAATCAGAGAACAACGCCAACACATCATTGGTTTCATCCCCCATTGTTATCGCGGTGGATTTTAGTTCCAGTGTTGCCGCCTCGATCTTTTTCAATTGGGTTATGGTCTCGACATCATCACCCGCCACCGTTGTTTTCTTGTCACGGCAAACCACTTGGTTTAAATCACTGCCAGTGGTTAAGTTAAGGTTATCAACCGCCGATAAGTTAGCAGCGCCACCGCTCACCAATTTGAGCGCGCCCATTGCCTCAATAAGCTTTACGCCTGCAACCAATTCAATCGAATGTTCATCCACCTTTTGTGTGCTGTTGTTATAGGTTTCAACATTATCATCCGCATCAATGTTTCTAATCCGTGATGTGTCGGTGATCGCGCCATGTGTTTCACGGCTCCAATCACCGCCGCCATTCACCTTTTGATTAACGCCGTTACTRTGTGCCCACAACATATCACCGGTKGCAAGTTCKGGCATGCCCAACCCRTTRCCAAGRATRGAGCGGATAAATAACAAATCCGGTTTGCCATAACCAAACGCAATTTCAACWATKGTGCCCGGYTCTGGAAAACCAAAGTGCCCGCGTTCTATGCCAGCACATGCCACCGGCAACGGWACGGCGCGGTATATGTCCAACGCGGTATCATCATCACCATTAGCCAATAACACTTGTATATCGACGGCATAGCGCGGCCTGAAAGCTTCGCTTAATCCTGGTTGTGTTAAAGGATCGGATACAGCAACCACCCGCGCAAACATGGGTAAATGATAATTACCCGATAACGCGGGAAACATCCGCAACACAATTTTTTTTATCGCATTTTCCAAGGGTTCTTGCTCCACTTTATATTTAGATGCACACCATCCAATTGAACATGGGTGATGATGTTGCCATCATCCAACATCACACCGGGGCGCAATCGCGGAAAAACCGGCACCCTTGCCGAATTATTAACACCGTGGTTGGTTTTCCATTTCACCGGCAAATTCACCGGGCTTTTACTCGCCCAAAAACTATGCGCCCAACTACCAACAAAAATTTGGCCGTTGCCTTGTTGTTGCCAAATCAATTGATCAATAGAGAAAACATCCGCAAACGAATCAAGGCAATGATAACCCCCGGCCATCGAATAGAACGCCGGGGCTTTTGTTTTTGTGTATGGCTCATTGGGCACAACAAAATCAACGCCGGTTTTCTGATTAATGGCGTTCAACACCTCCACCATAGTTACATTGCGTAAACTTAACGGGATTTTGTCGCTAAGAACGGCGGAAATCTCCCTACAAAATATTTTTTGTTGAAAGTTATCAACCGTCATGCTGCTTTCCACGATTCCAACAAAAAACCGTTGCAAATTATCACTATCATARCCAAGACTAAAACGAACAAGACCAGATAAAACAACATTCGATTGCACCACAAAAACAGCTCTACCAGGGGTGAAYAAATCCAACTGAACATCATCYGMCACAATTTTYTTGTCATCRCCGCCCACCTCTAAAACCTTAAAMAGCCTCATYTCARTTTATCTTCAAAAAATTGCAGTACGGWTTCAAACCCGGTCAACTCCACCGCWGGTTCATCTTGTGTKGTGGATGCYACAGGSCCAACCRATTCCCCATCGGCTTGYTGTTCTTCAATGATCGGTTCATCTTGTCGCAAAAGGTTTTTTTCGGATGTGCTTAAATGTTCCGTTAACACAAAATAAACCCGCCATGCTCTTTTGTGTTCAATCTCGCTAACATTGAAATTGTCGGTGAATTTTACCTGTCGAATCTTTAGTGCTTTTGCTAAGGGTTCCACAAGGTCAAAAACTTTCATCCCCCCCTTATCATCAATGGTTTCAGAAATCGCCACCAATTCAGTTAATAAATGCGCCTCATTCATATCTATTTGTAATGATACGGATAATGATTTGGGTTTTATGCCTTTGTTCACTCTATCGGTGGCACTGGTTTGGCCGCTGATATTTTCAGTTTCAAAACGAAAATATACCGATACTTGGCGTTCTTTTTCTGGCACTTCAAATTCGTCTAAGGTCATAGCCCTAACACCTCTTTTAAAAACGTCAATTCACCCGCATCAGCCACCACTAACACCGCCGCACATAAATTGTTTTCATGGCCGCCTGTTTCCGTTGTTCTAAGTAGGTTGGCTATGCTGGAAAGTGGGCGCGCTGATACAAACGCAGCATGGCCGGTATCACCAGAAAATGAGGATAGCAACGCATCACTAATCGTTTTGCTGTCTTGTATGTGTTGCTGTTTTTTAGCAATCAATGTTTGTAATTCGCTTACCGGGTCGGTGTTTTCTGCATCGTACCCCACCGCAATGGCCAACCGTTTGCCAACCACTGACAACACATTGTTGGTGGTGGATTGCTGCAATGTATTGGATAACACCCACCGGCTATTTTTTGCGGGTTGGGGTAATAGGATTTTTTCAGCGTCTAAATTAAATAGCTGTTTGGCGCGGCGTTGTACCATCTGAAATTCCGCCACGGGAAAGACCGCATTGAATGCGGCCAATTGACTTTCAAAATTATCTAATGTTGATGAATACACCATTATAGCAACGGCTTCTTTTTCGCCACCTGGCAAACTCGCATCATTGGCATCAACCAATTTATCCGCCAATGCATTCACCGCATTTTGTGGAGACAAATTCCGAAACACCCCACCACCTTGCCCGACATCGGCAACCCACGGATGCACCGCAACCACATGAGTATTAGCATTAATAGCATCAACCAATTGCGCCCAACTTGAACCGACACCGGAAACATCAGAGGCAACCGTATTGGCAACAAAATTATGGGATACCGAAACCAACCGGCCATTGGCGTTTGTCAATTCACCGCCTGCATTGGCAAGCATGATATCAACATCATTGGCCGCATCGGTTGCGATACTTGGTGCGCTAAAATTTGTGGGTTGCCAATTCATATTAATATCCCAACGGTTCGGCGGTTTTAATGGCAGTTAAAATAGAATGAAGATTCATTTTAGTAACGCGAATATCAAAGGCCATTTTCTTATGCATTTTCTAAAGCTTCTATTCTGCTAATAAGGCCAGMGATTACATCATCACGTTCCAATATCATGCCATTCAATTCTTGTACCGATTTGATAAGTGGGCCTATGAATTCAGCGTATCCGATACTCTTAACATCCGAGCCGCCATTAAYAGAATGATCCTGATATCCACCAAAATCTATGCCWAGATCATCCATTACGGTTTTAACTTCATCMGCWATAACACCCTGRTGAAAACGWGTYCTCTTTTTACTACCATCTTKAGCTATAGGTKTGACAACTTTTTTACCGTSWTCATCTTTGGTRATTKCAAYGTARTCTTCGCGGTAATCCCAYCGATAYTCGACTGGGCGAACAGCCATRATAAAATTCAACCCCAAAGKGGTATCATTTATATCKGCCTTATCTCGTCTATCCGATCTATCTTGYACGGCACCGTACGCGAATGTATCAATGTTAGAATTGCCTAATTGCAATTGATTACCCGCAGTRACRTTACTAGCCGAACCGAKACAWATAGCGYCATCAAAAGCACCCGAACTAAACCCTGCGATTTCACCRAAATTAATACTCYTAACACCAGAACCAGAACCACCAGCGCCAGARCCTATGTTAACCGCATCYTCMGAAGTRCCGAAATCACCCGTGAAATCACCTATRCATATAGAATGTTCGCCTTGATTATCTTGCCCAGCTCTAAGACCTATCGCTATAGCCCAATCTCCCTGATTATTGTATCCAGCTTGACTACCTACCGCCACCGCAGAAACTCCTTGAGTGACGTTACCGGCATCCTCACCCACCGCCACCGCAGAATTACTCTGTGTTTCTTTTCCTGCATTTTTACCTATGCCAACAGTGTTAGTTCCTGCGTCAGCATCGCCGTTAGATCCATTGCCAATATGAACTTCATTACTTGTTAACGAAGTGATAATGCTATTAGCCGCACCCTGAGCCGTTACCGCTTTAGCATCTGCTGTACTAGCAGCACCCTGAGCCGTTACCGCTTTAGCATCTGCTGTACTAGCAGCACCCTGAGCCGTTACCGCTTTAGCATCTGCTGTACTAGCAGCACCCTG
>JAESRW010000178.1 GCA_016764395.1 Flavobacteriales bacterium | reverse complement strand
TTAACCAAATTGAGCGCTTAGTCTCGTATGCTGCACATCACATATGTGCAGGATACGAGACTATTTTTTTGCCAAAGTCGGAGTAGGCATGTTATACTGTATTTTCACAAATCAGAAAAGGGATGACTCCTCAGAGCAGCCGATTCTCAATCATTAAGATTCAGCTTCACTATAGCCACTTATTGTTTATACACTACCCCACCCTTCATGACAAAGCTAACTTGTTGCATCGTTTCAATGTGCAGGAGTGGATCCTGATCCACAGCGATGATATCGGCATATTTACCTGGTTCAATTGAGCCTAAAGTCTCGGACTCTCCGAGCAATTCAGCCGCATTGACCGTTGCCGCCATGATGGTTTCAATGGGTGGCATGCCGGCCTCAACCATATATTGAAATTCCAATCCGTTCTTTCCGTGCCGGTATACACCCGCATCTGTGCCAAAGGCTATTTTAACACCAGCCGCGTAAGCTCTGCCAAACGACGTCTGAATCTTTGGACCAATTTCCAATGCTTTTGGTGTCACCATTGCGGGATAGTAATCTTTGATTTTCGCAGAATCCGTAACAGACTTGCCTGCAGTGATCGTCGGAACCAAAAAAGTGCCCCTTTTTTTCATCAGGCTGATCACTTCTTCATCCATCAACGTACCATGTTCAATGGAGGCAACTCCTGCCCTTATGGCTCTTTTCATCCCTTCAGCTCCGTGGGCATGGGCCGCTACCTTCATTCCGAAATCTGCTGCTGTTTCAACAATAGCACGTATTTCATCTTCCGTAAACTGGGGGTTTGAGCTCGACTTGGCCATGCTCAACACACCCGCCGTAGCGGTTATTTTGATCAAGTCCGCACCATTCTTATAGCGTTGGCGAACACCCTTTCTACAATCATCTTCACCATTGACTACCCCTTCAGCTGGACCCGGATCTCCCATCAAATCAGCCCGCCATCCATTGGTAGGATCGGCATGGCCACCTGTTACGGAAAGCGATTTACCCGCCGAAAAAACCCTTGGCCCTATGACCAATCCATTCTTGATCGCGTCCCTCAAGGCATTATTAACCCCTCGTCCTCCTAAATCTCGAACCGTTGTAAATCCAGCCATCAAATTGCGCTCAGCAAATACCTTGGACTGAAATGCTATATCAGCGTCATCAAAGGTAAATCGCTCGATATAACTCTTCTTACTCATCTCCCCTTCCAAGTGTACATGCATATCAATCAATCCTGGCATGACGAACTTGTTTTTCAAGTTGATGATTATACCATTGTCAAGAGCAGGCAGATAACCGGGCTCCACCTTTACAATCTTATCGCCCTCCACAACGATGGTAATCTCGTTCAACACAGTTTCGCTGTTGACATCGATCAATTTACCGCAATAGATGTAGGTGTTTTGTGCATACATGTTGAGCGCGATGCATGCTGTGAAAAATGTAATGAGTATGCTTTTCATAATCTGTGATTAGACGCCAAATTGTCTTTGGCTATAGGTGGTATATAATTAACATGGATGGGAGAAGAAACCATAAATATGGGTTTGTGCTTTAGAATTTCTCCACCTTTAAAAGCCCCTTTACCATGTTGTGGAATTCGTAGGATCTTCATGTTAGTGCGGCAAAATACCTATTTCCAAATAAGAAGCGTTGCTTTTGGAGCGGTATACTTTGTGTGTGGCTTTGATGAAGTCCCCATCTTTCGCATTAAATATATTATCAACATACTTCTGAGGATTCCTGTCAACAAGCGGAAACCAGGTACTTTGTATCTGAATCATGATGCGATGGCCTTTCTTAAATGTGTGTAACACATCGAGGAGCTCCAGGTTGATTTCCGCAACTTCACCGGCAATAAATGCTTCTGGTTTTTCGTAGCTGTTACGATAGCGTCCTCGAATTACCTCACTGCGAACCATCTGTTGATAACCACCCATCTTAATGTGTTTTGGAGTGTGCTCATAATCCTTGTGATCATCTGGATACACATCAATTAATTTCACCACCCAATCAGCAGCAGATTCAGAGGTGGAAACGAACAAATGAGCGAACATGTTTCCCGCCAGGGTTACATCCTCTCCCAGCACATCCGTTTCATAAACCAGAACATCAGGACGCTTTCCAGCAAATCGCTGATCATCTGTCATATATTCCCTAGTCATCCCAGTATTGATGGTTTCAGTATAGGGAACCGGATTTTGAGGATCACTCTCAAAAGCGTCAAACGCATCTTCTTCTGTTGGCTTTCCATATTTGAGCTTTCCTTCCGCATTTAGATAGAGCTTTGCTATCGTGCGCTCTGGAGGAGGCCATTTCTTAAACTGACGCCATTGATTGCCACCCGTTTCAAATATGAATGCCTCGGTTTCTTTCCACTCACCCTTACCTTTTAAGTAGTGGTTAAAGAAGGGTAGCTGGATTTGCTCTTGAAAGTAATCAGAAGGTTTTAGTGAATCTCCGAAATAAGCATTCCCTAGCTTTGTACCATCATCTCTGCTCCATCCCCCATGTCGCCAGGGCCCCATGACCAACCCATTATAAGGTACATCGGCGTTCTTGTTCTCAATGGCCTCATAAATCTTAAGTGGCCCATAAAGATCCTCCGCATCGAACCAGCCTCCAACAGTCAATACAGCTGCCCCTACTTCCTTTAAGTGTGGAAGAATATTCATATTCTGCCAGAACTCATCATAATCAGGATGACTGGAAGCCTCATTCCAAAATGCAATGGAGTCATGGTAAAACTTTTCATTTACATTACTTAAAGCCCCTAACTTATTCAAAAAGAAGTCATAACCATCAGGCGTACCGTGATCAAAGCGCTTTCCCCATTCTTTGGTTAACTCGGGCCTTGCCTTTCCGAAGACGTATAGGAAATTAAAGCAATGAGGTAGAAAGAACGCTCCATGATGATGAAAATCATCCCAAAACCAATCGGCGATTGGCGCTTGGGGAGAAGCAGCCACCAAGGCGGGATGTGAATCGATGATTCCCGCAGCCGTATAAAATCCCGGATAGGAAATCCCCCACATGCCCACTTTCCCATTGTTGTTCTTAATATTCTTAACCAGCCAATCAACCGTGTCGTAGGTATCCGAGCTTTCATCAATCTCCTTACCTTCTTTATGGTCAACATGATGTCGCATATTCACATACTCCCCTTCTGACATGAAACGCCCTCTGACATCCTGGTAAACGAAAATGTATTTCTCCTTCATGAAATGTCTGGAAGGGCCAAGATTCGTTCTATAATTCTCCTCTCCGTAAGGCTGTAAGGAATAAGGTGTTCGGAACAGAATAATTGGGTACTTCTCGGACTTTCCTTTTGGAGCATAAACAGCCGTAAAGAGCTTCACCCCATCACGCATGGTAACTTCATACTCTTTCTTGACATAGTTCTTGGCAATGAAGATTGAATCCTCTTTAAGTTGGTCATTATCATTGGCTATACCAAGCGAGGCTTGCAGTATAAACAACAATGCAAGAACCGAAGAGTACATCTTCATGTTCACTATTTTTATCTCCATAACGCGATTATTAGATGGGCGTAAATTTAGCATTTAGTGTGATTTCAGCATAATTTCCAATTTTGAATATGTTTTTAACAAGAGATTAGCAGATTTCCCTTGGGCCGCTCATTTCTGTCAGAATATCTTCGCGTACACCTTACTGTCAGCTGATTAGATCTCAATTTTCAAATGCGAATGGAAGGCCTGGTGAGCTATTTCAATTGAGAATCTTGAGCAAGTAATCTTTAATTGAAATTGCTTTTGCAAAGGCCTGCGCAGTGGGCCATCACCAATGAATCTGGTTTTCCTGGCACTTCGATAACTATCAAAGTGGTGAATTCGTAAATCCGTCACCACTTGCCAATCGAAGTTGACAAGTCGTATACGCTCGCAAAGCAAATTCAAATCAAGTAGGCTCAAATACTATTTCATAGTGGGTACCCTTCTTTGCCTTTCTTTTCAATTCCCCATCTAATTGCATAGCAAAGGACTCGATTAAGATGAGGCCGAGAGAGCCACCGGAGTCTGCTGTCGTATCCATCGGATACCCGACACCATCATCACTATACTTGAGACACAGTGAATTCTTAGCGTTTTTTTCTATGCTCACGGTTATTTTTCCCTCGCGCTTCTTCGGAAATGCGTGCTTGAGAGAATTGGTGACCAATTCATTCAGCAAAAGTCCAATGGGAAGCATCGTGTCAATTTTGAAATTGATATCTAAAAAATTTGTCGTTAACTGAATTCTGCTGACCAAATCTGAATTGGCTTTTATGCGATCCTTCACAAGTGGCACAAGGTATTTCTTAACGCTAATCTCAGACATCGATTCATTCAAGTATAAGCTTTCATGAATAAAAGCCATGGTCTGAATTCTGTCCTGACTCTCCCTAAATGCATTAATGACATACTCATCTGTGACGCTGGCTGCCTGCATGTTTAAAAGACTGGATACAATTTGAAGGTTGTTTTTAACTCTGTGGTGCATCTCCCGCAGTAGTGATCTTATTTCAGTGTTGGCTTTTTGGAGTTCTTGTGTTCTCTTCTTAACGCGTTCTTCAAGCCTTTCATTGATCTGAACACGGTCCTGTTCAATGCGCTTTCGTTCCGTAATATCTCTGATGATCCCACTAAAAAAGAGACCTGAGGAAGTTTCCCAGCTGGTTAGGTTGATTTCTATAGGAAATATCTCTCCATTTTTACGAACCCCTTCCAACTCCAAGACTTTCCCTAAGTAAACAGGGTCCTTCGTTTTGACAAATCTATAGAACCCTTCCTCATGCTTCTTTTTATAATGTTTGGGCATAATGGTGGTCAAATCTCGACCCAGAATATCATTTTGTGCATATCCAAAAATGTTCTCAGCGCCTCTGTTCCACGAGATAATTTTACCAGAATGATCACTAATTACAATGGCATCAAAAGCTGCATTATTAAGGGTCCTGTAGCGTTCCTCACTCGAGAACAGTGCCTCTGCATTGAGCTTTGATTCTGTAATGTCCGTGACGATCCCCATCGATCCAATTGTCTTTCCATTATCATTGCGCAGTGGTGTTTCATTAATACTGATCCAAATCCAATCTCCATTTTTACGCTGATGTCTTAATTCATATTTGAAAGATTCGCCGTTCTTTCTACTGCGAATTGTTTTTTTAATCTCTTTCATCGAATCCGGATCCACACTTAACACGTCGATGCGATTCTGACCAAGTAGCTCCCACTTGGGGTATCCCAAAATTTCGCAAAATCGGACATTTACGTATTCGATGATACCATCACCATTGAATTGAAGAACTCCTTCGTTCATCTTTTCAACCAACATTCTGTACTTTTCTTCGCTTTCCAACAACGCCTCTTCCGCCGCTCTTGCCTCTGTAATATCCGTCACAATTCCCATTGATCCTCTTACCTTCCCAGCTTCATTGTAAAGCGGAGTTCCATTCACAGATACGTCAATCCATTCGCCACTTTTTCTTTTATACCGCACTTCATACTTAGATGAGAATCCATCTTTCCTAAACTCTACGATATTCTTGATTCGATCCTTAGATACTATATCATGAACAAGGATCTCTGGCCCGAGTTGGCCAACCAATTCGCTGGATTTAAATCCGACAATTTCACAAAATCGACGATTTACATATTCGATCACCTCATTATTGTCGACCATGATGATCCCTTCATTCATCTTTTCCACCAACGTCCGGAACCGCTCTTCACTTTTTTTCAAGTTTAATTCTGCGATCCTGTCCCTGGTTACATCAGTAAAAATACCCTGGGTCATAATCTGCCCATCCTCGGTTCTGTGTAGCGTAGCGCTACCTTGTACTTCTACCCTTTCTCCATTTTTTTTTATAAAGGTGGCTTGAACATTATCAACGGACCTCCCTTGTAATACTTGCTCAAATTTAATCTTCCAATGCTCCATGGAGTCAGGATGAATCACCTCCATTATAGTTAGATTTTCTAAATCAGCGCGATTATATCCCAAACATCGCAGCCAAGCCTCATTTACGAACAAAAATTTCCCTTCAGGTGAAACACTCTGAATTAAATCACGCGCATTCTCAAAAAGGCTTCGGAATCTCCTCTCACTCTGCTCTAATGCCAGTTGCCCCTTTTTGGAATAGGAGATATCACGCATAATGCCCATGGAACCATCATAGTTTCCATCCTCATCAAAAATGGGATTACCATTTATGGATACCCAAATCAGTTTCTTGGATTTGGTCAGCATTTGAATTTCATACTTCGACGATTCGCCTTTCAACCTAGCACTAATTGCCTGGCGTACTGTCTCCTTAGCCTCATTGGTAGTAATCAACAGATGGTGCCCCACTATACCGAGTAACTCTTTGGCAGAATAGCCTACAATCTCACAAAACCTCTTATTCACATAAGTAATTATCTCTTTATTATTAAACTTGACAATCCCTTCATTGACATTTTCTACCAACTGTCGATACTGCTGCTCACTTGCTTTTAGCTGGTCCTCAAAATTGCGTTGATCATTAATATTCTGAAGCGTTGACAAGATCGATGATTGCCCTTTGTAAATTATAAGCGTGCCGGCGATCTTAACAATAATAGCCTTGCCATTGCTGTCGACCACCAGATTCTCTCTCTCGGGGGAGAACCCATTTGCGTAAATTTCCTTAATTCGTTCGCGTGATACCTTCTTGAAATCCTTATGAATTACCGCTAAAGCATCTTTACCTATTAATGTTTTTGGAGATTTAACCTTAAATAGTTTTGCTGCTGCCTTATTGGCGTATACGTATTTACCATCTGTATGAATTACCGACGGATAAGGTAAATTATCGAGAAAGCGTTGAAAATTCTTCTCAGACTCAACGTCAATTGGCAGAGTTTGCTTTTTCTTCTTAACAGTCATTCTTCCCTTTCTTAATTACAGATTGTTAATGTAACCTGAATAGATTTGAACCCTGGCGTTCTGCTTCTTTCATCTACTTCAGTGGAAGCCAATACATTGGCTTCGGGAAAATAAGACAATAAACAACCTCTTGCAATATTAAATGGCCTTGCCTTCACAGATTTCATCACACCTGTATCACTTTTAATGTCTACCAAAGCGTCTGCAGCTATTCCTGTTTCCGCCATATCCTTCTCATTCATCAGCACCACCCAGCGTTCCGTCTGATCTCTAAAAAGATCCTTATCCTCGTATATGATTGTATTAAATTGCCCCTCGCTTCTGACAGTCATGAGTGAATAACCGGGTTGTTCAATCTGGGGTGATTGCTTACGAATGTCATGCACCGTAAACAATGCCCGTTTATCTGAAGTACTGAACCTTGCCTCGTGAAGTACTCTCCCAGAAACCTGAAACTCGTCTCCCAAATCGTCTAACTTCTCAAGTGCTTCAAACCCGGGAATTACCGCTGCAATAGCCGATCGAATATTACTGTGCCTTTTAAAAGCTGAAAAATCAAGTGTCGCATTGGTACATACGCGTTTCGCAATATCACTAATAATCTCCACCTCTGATTTAACATTGTTGAGCCGCACGATACCACCATCGCTCATTCTCACAAAATTGAACATCGATTCCTGAGTAGTCTTCTGCTCTTCTTCATCACGTGCCGCACAGGGTAGCACAACCACCTCTTCATCCACCCCAAACACATGAGACTGATTAAGTGTGGTGCTAATAAATAATTTAAACGGAATTTTATTTAATGCGCTGGCAGCATATGCACTGTTTGGATTAGAGCCGTAAAGATTCCCACCCAATAACAAAGCCGCATCTATCGATCCCTCATGAGCCGCATTCATACAGGCCATCGTATCCATGCCCTTCTGGTTAGGGACCACCACACCCAGATGATCTTCCAGGTTCTTCATTACTTGATCCTTTAATGCTGGTGTAACACCCATAGACCCAATTCCCTGAACGTTACTGTGGCCTCTCAAGGGTAACAAACCAGCCCCACTTTTCCCAACCATGCCTCTGAGAAGCGCTACATTCACAATTTCTTCCACGGCATCCACTCCGTTTGTATGATGGGTGATTCCCATGCACCATGCAAATACCGCGTTTTTGGATTCAGCGTAGACAGAGGCAATCGCTCTTACTCGTTCTTCAGATACCTGGCACCGCTGTACAATTTCCTTCCAAGTCAGCGATTCAAGATACCCGACATAAGATTTAAAAGCGTTGGTATGTTGCTTTATAAAATCCTTAGCAACAGGTTCTCCTTTTTCAAGTAGCGCTTTCCCTACCCCCTGCAGCAATGCAAGGTCACCCCCAATTCTTGGTTGTACGTACATTGACGCTATCTCAGATCCTCCGCTAAGCATGGAGCTAATATCACTCGGAATGCTAAATCTGACCAGCCCAGGCTCCTTAACGGGATTAATGACAACAACCTTCCCCCCTCTTCTTCTACAATGCATGAGCTCTGTAAGAAAACGAGGATGATTKGATGAAGGGTTGGCACCGATGACGAAAATCAGATCTGCCTTTTTCAAGTCTTCAACTTCTATAGTAGCCGTTCCGGACCCGATCGTGTTGGTTAACCCAACTCCGGATGCCTGGTGGCAGTAGTAGGAGCAGTTATTAATATTATTGGTCCCATAAACCCGTGCAAAAATTTGGAGCAGAAACGCGGCTTCATTTGAGGACCTACCCGAGCTATAGAAAAAGGTGCGGGCAGGATCAGCCTCCTTGAACCTTGAAGCWATACTGATAAACGCTTCGTCCCAGGAAATTGGTAAATAATGGGTGTCACCTTTGTGCTTGCGCAAAGGATAATTCAATCTCCCTAATCGTTCGAGTTCCAGAGGGCTCATTGCTTTTAAATCCGCTAAGGATTTCTCAACAAATACGGTTTTAGGTATTTCGTCCTGGATATCGGTGAGCTGGGCCTGTATGCTTTTTTTRCAGACTTCAAAAAAAGTACCTGCTTCATTGGTCATTCCTCCGCGTTGTCCTCCCATACCATACGCACAGGTTTTGCAGGTATTTTTTGAGCGAAGTGACCTCCAGAATTTCCGATAACCAACGGTCCCCGCAACTTTGAGCGAGTATTTCATTGAGGACAGACCGCCTTTTGATTCCTGATTCATCTGTAAGGATACTATCAAATAATCGTAAATTTACCACATAATTTATGGATGTGAGTTCGTTCTTTTGCAAATTAGCTAAATGTGAAACATCAGGGGACGAAGTGGCCATCTGTACCATTGTTAAAACCTCTGGATCCACACCACGAAAAGTGGGGGCCAAAATGTTGGTCTATCAAGACGGCAATATATTCGGTACAATTGGAGGTGGCGCCCTCGAAATGAAAGTGATTGAGGACGCTATCTCGGCGATTGATAATGGAAAGTCACAATTATTTTCACATGCACTGGTACAAGATCATGGTATGTGTTGCGGAGGAACGGTTGAAGTTTTTATTGAACCGATGGTGAAGAAGAAGAAGCTTTATATATTTGGAGCAGGCCATATTGGTAAAGCGCTTGCTAAATTTGCCAGTGAGCTCGATTTCGAAGTGACTGTAATTGATGAGCGAAAAGAGGCCTTCACTGCTTGGAAGTCGAATGGAGTGTCGCTGATTCATGGAAAGCATCGAGCGTCCATTAGAAAGGTAAAATTTGATTCGAATACCTTTATTGCTGTTGTGACACATAAACATGCTTATGATCGGGAGATCGTTGCGCTTTGCGCGGATCAACCTCACGCCTATCTGGGTATGATTGGCAGTGACCGAAAGGTGGCTATGGCAAAGAAAGTATTTGCGGCAGCTGGTGCTCCTTCAAAAAAGCAAATTGACACCATTGATTGGCCAATGGGTTTGGATATTAAAGCGGAGACCCCGCAAGAGATTGCGATCTCCATTGTTGCGAAGCTAGTGGATGTAAGGGCACAATTAGGACGGAAGGGCAATTGAGGCCTCGATCAGGATTTGTTATATTTACCTCAAACTCCTGGAACATTCAGACAATGGAATTAGTAGATTTGACAGGCCTCAAAATAATCGGTAAGCGCTTGGTTCATGTGTACAGCTACAGATTACCAGGGAGGACACGTTTAAAGGGGGGAATATTTGAATAGAGTGATCGATGCAGAGCAAACTTATGCTTGTACCTTGCTCTGAGTAGACTGATAAAGATGAAGACAGCGAGCAGTACCATATCCTTTGTTCTGGGCAATGAGATGGTCAATCTGGATTTGGATGACACTTTTGGTAATACCCCCATCACCACAGTGCTTAACTTCTTGAGAAGTCGTCCAGGTTTTACCGGAAGTAAGGAAGGGTGCGCGGAAGGTGATTGTGGAGCTTGTACCGTTGTTCTTGGATCCCTTTCTGATGGACAAATCGCTTATACTGCGATTGATGCCTGCCTGGTGTTCCTTCCAATGTTACATGGAAAACAGCTGCTAACCGTTGAACATCTAGGCAGCTCAAGCGATTTACATCCTGTTCAGTCGGCGATGATCAAAACCGATGGCAGCCAATGCGGTTATTGTACACCTGGGTTTGTTATGTCATTATTGGCCCTTTACAAAAACCACAATCAGCCATCAAAAGAAGTGGTTGAAGATGCCTTAACCGGTAATTTATGCCGGTGTACTGGCTATCGTTCAATCGCAGAAGCTGCAGCACTCTCCTGCAACAATGAAGGAAAGGACCACTTTACAGAAAATGAGGATGAAATCATCGGTCTATTAGCGCACATTCACAAGGCTGGGATTGCAATCAATACGGATAAGCACCAATACTTCCGACCTGCGAGTCTATCTGAGGCATTACAGATCAAAAAATCGACGCCTGAAGTATTGCTCATTAATGGGGCAACGGATATTGCGCTCCGAGTAACGAAGCTTAAAGAAGATCTTCCGGCCATTTTGGATCTTGGAAATGTACCCGAGCTTAAAGCTGTTGGAATGGATGAAAATGGGTACTATATTGGTGCCGGTGTCGCTCTGGAGACTGTCAAAGAAATGGTTAAGGAAAGACTTCCTGCATTATATGATATGTTGGCGGTTTTCGGATCTAAGCAAATTCGAGAGCTAGCGACATTGGGGGGAAATATTGGTTCGGCCTCCCCCATTGGCGATCTGCCTCCCGTGCTGATGGCTTACAATGCGAAGATTGTTTTAGCCAGTTCCGATGGGGAAAGAGAAATACCGATGCGAGACTTCATCACCGGCTATCGGACAACCCAACGAACAGAGCTGGAGATCATCAAATCGATTACCATACCCTACCCTGGTGAGCATATCGAAGTACGATCCTATAAAATCTCTAAGCGAAAGGATCTTGATATATCAACGGTTAGCGGGGGCTTTAGCATCGGTAGAGACAAGGATGGCTTGGTAACCGAAATATGCCTTGCCTATGGTGGCATGGCTGCGCTGACCAAAAGAGCAGCGAGAACCGAAGCGGCGTTGCTGGGGAAGGCGTGGAATCGAAAAAATATTGAAGCAGCGATGAACCTGGTAGATGAGGACTTTGAGCCTATATCAGATGCGCGTGCGCAGGCTGAAGGACGAGCTGTCATGGCGCGCAACTTAATCATGAAATTCTGGACGGATACCATGAGGTAACGCATGCAACTATATACCAGAACATTGCTATAAAAATAAATGACGGACCCACACGAATCGGCCCCATATCATGTAACTGGAGAGGCCATTTACATAGATGACATGCAAGTGAGGGATCAACCCTTGCATGGCAAAGTTATATACAGTCCTTATGCGCATGCCAAAATACTGTCTTATAATCTGGATAAAGCACGAAAAATTGATGGCGTGCGGGCAATTCTCTCTTATGTAGACATCCCAGGCCCTAACCAAATGGGCCCCGTTATTCATGATGAAGTTGTCCTGGCAGAAGATGAGGTCATATTCATTGGCCAGGCTATCTTTCTCATAGCAGCAGAGAATGAAGAAATTGCCGAAGCAGCAGCCCGTGTGATCTCAATTGAATATGAGGTGCTTCCTCATGTAGTCACAATCGAACAAGCAATAGAATCTGGAAGACTCGTTCAACCCCAACGAAGAATTGAGAATGGTGATGTTTCCCGTGCAAAAAACGATGCGACCAACATTCTAAATGGAGAATTAAAAATTGGGGCACAAGAACAGTGGTACCTGGAGACCCAGGTAGCCCTGGCAGTTCCGGGAGAAGGAGATGAACTGAAAGTTTACAGTTCTACACAGCACCCATCTGAGACACAAGCACTGATTGCGGAAGTACTTGACGTTCCAAAGATGGAGGTAGAAGTAGAAATCAGGAGAATGGGCGGTGCATTTGGGGGCAAAGAAACGCAGGCCAATCATACAGCTATATGGGCTTCACTGCTCGCTCGGGCAACTGGCATTCCCGTGAAAATTTGTCTTAATAGAGACGACGATCAAATTATGACTGGAAAGCGTCATCGGTTTTTCATGAAATATGAAGTTGGATATGATGATGATGGCATGATTACCTATATGGATGTGGAGCAAAATGCGGATGCTGGTTCATCTACTGATCTCTCAATGGCGATACTAGAAAGAGCCATGATGCACGTTGAGAATGCCTACTACGTACCCAACATACGTGTAATCGGCAACGCCTGGTTTACCAACCTTCCTTCAAACACAGCTTTCCGCGGCTTTGGTGGCCCCCAAGGGATGATCGTCATTGAAGAAATTATTGATCGCATTGCCCGTATACTTGGAAAGGATGCAAAGCAAATCAGAAAGCTGAATTTTTATGGTATTGAGGATAGAAATGAAACGCCTTACGGTCAAATAGTAGATAACACCTTGGTTCATACCCTTTGTGATCAGCTAGAAAGAACTTCGGAGTACGAGAAAAGACGGGAAGCGATTAACACCTTTAATTTAGGCAGTGAATTTATCAAAAGAGGGTTGGCCATGACTCCGGTTAAGTTTGGCATTTCTTTTACCACTTCTTTCTTAAATCAGGCCGGTGCTTTGGTTCATATTTATAAGGATGGTACAGTGCTGGTCAATCACGGAGGTACCGAAATGGGCCAGGGACTTCACACCAAGATAAAAATGGTGGCCGCCAGTGAACTTGGATTAAATCCTAACAAGGTAAAGGTCAATGCCACCTCTACCGCCAAGGTGCCCAATACTTCGGCAACGGCTGCCTCTTCAGGAGCAGATTTGAATGGAATGGCGGTAAAAAATGCCATGGATAAACTTAAACACCGAATTGCTGCAGCTATCTGTGAATATTTCAATAAGGAAGGTGGAGGTGATTCTGAACCAGAACACATTGAGTTTAGAAATGGGCAAATCCTGGATACCGATAACCCCAAGCGAAAGATTGACTTTGGACAGGCCATTATGATAACCTATCTGAAACAAGTGAGTCTAAGTGCCACAGGCTATTACAGAACTCCCGATATTCATTTTAACAGGGAGACAGGAAAAGGCCATCCCTATTTCTACTTCGCGTACAGCATGGCAGTGACCGAAGTGGAGGTAGATACCCTGACAGGTTATTACACGAATCTGAGAACGGATATTCTACATGATGTAGGAAACTCATTGAATACCCGTCTTGATATTGGACAAATAGAGGGCGGTTATGTTCAAGGTATGGGCTGGTGTACCACAGAGGAGTGCAAATGGGATGACAAGGGCCATTTACTTAACCATTCACCAGATACATATAAGATTCCAAACATACAGGACATCCCAAAGGATTTTCGGGTTAGTTTACTGGAAGGTCATCCGAATGGCGCCAAGACCATCAAAAGGAGCAAAGCTGTAGGTGAACCTCCACTAATGGCAGCATTTGCTTGCTGGTTTGCAATTAAGGACGCCGTCTCAGCAATCGGCAATCATGCCATTGAACCGGAATTCTCTCTTCCCGCTACGAATGAAGTAATCCTACTGTCGGCAGAAAAAATCCGTAAGAAACTAAAAGATAGTGAGTAACGATAGGAGCACGGCTTATTGGAAAAAGAACGTTCAGTACCTCGCGTTGTTGTTGATTGTGTGGTTTATAGTCTCCTATGGATGTGGAATTCTATTCGTTGATCAGCTAGATACCATTAGGCTAGGAGGTTTCAAACTCGGATTTTGGTTTGCCCAGCAAGGCTCAATTTACGTTTTTGTTGTTCTGATATTTGTCTATGTGTACTTGATGAACAAGCTCGACAAAGAATACGGTGTCGATGARGAATAAAAAAWTTTGTCATACCCTGAAACGRRCAATTTTCATCTTGTTTATWMTRTCATTTTTGACACCGAGTCAAAGTGAAGGTGCAGCATTGGAYATTGACAGTCTTGAATCSGTTTTGGACGCGCTGMGCARCAAKAAGCGTAGTATTGGAAATGATACGGCAACYGTTGAAGTACTCAACTTGCTCTGTTGGACCTATCGTTTATCAGATCTTGGTAAGGCMAGGGAATATGGMAAGCGGGGACTCAAGCTAGCAAGAAAGATTACCATRGCCTCTTCSGRYGMATCWAGTACAGGCTGGAWATATGGRATTGCGAAAAGCCTTGGAAATTTGGGCCTTGTCWATGAATTCGAAGGCAATACATCAAAGGCAATTGAATATTATACCCAATCTTTAGAACTGCATCAAGAGCTTGGAAACGACGTGAGTATAGCGTATAACCTCAACAATCTAGGCGCCGTTAATTATTACCAGGGTAACTACAACCAGGCGATTGATTATTATTATCAAGCCTTGAATATACAAGAAGAATCAGGCAACCAAAAAGGTATCGCCAATTGCTATAACAACCTGGGCCTTCTCTTCCAGCGTCAAGGAGAAACAGACAAGGCGATCGAATATTTCATTAAATCAATGAAGATAGATAAGGCATCAGGCAACAAGGAAGATTTGTCTCATAGCTTAAACAAGCTGGCCAATGTGTATAAAAAACGGGGTGACTATGAGAAAGCAATCGAGTATAATCTAGAATCACTACAGATCAAGCAAGAAGTTGGAAACAAATCTGGAATAGCGGCTAGCTTGAATAATCTGGGCCTTATCTATTCTGAGCAAGACCAATATGATAAAGCATTGGAAGCCTACAACCAATCTCTTGCCCTTGAAAATGAGCTTGGTAACGTAATGGGAACTGCCATAAGCCTGGTCAATATCGGAGAATTGCACCTTGAAATTGCGCAAGCAACCGGAGAGAAAAAGCATATAGAAATAGCTATTGACAACTTGAAGCAAGGCTTGGGAGTCATTGGCGAAAAAGGGGATAAATACCTTATTCATCTCATCTATGAATACCTGTCCGAGGCCTATGAAGCACAGAACAATTATAAGGAGGCTTTTCAATACTACAAGCTATTTTCAGCGCTGAAGGACACCTTGTTCAATGAGGATAAATCCAAGGATATTGGCAAGCTGGAGGCAAAGTATGAAATGGAACAAAAAATAAAAGAAGAGAACCGAATTGAAGCAGAAGATGCCAGGCTCGCTGCGGAGGAGGAGTCTAGGAGAAACAACTTACAGTATTCCGGAATATTAATCTTTTTGGTGCTGTTGACCGCAGGAATCGTCATGACAGGCAGGGTTTCAATACCGGTTAGACTGGCTGAAGGCCTCATATTCTTTACTTTCCTTTTGTTCTTTGAATTCACACTCGTCTTATTGGATCCATACATCGAAAGTTACAGTTCGGGAGCGCCAGCTATAAAGCTTTCATTCAATGCTATTCTGGCCGGTTTAATTTTCCCGCTCCATGCGTTTTTTGAAAACCAACTGAAAAGTCAAATAATCAGTAGAAGCTAAGGCAGAAAGTTCAATGGACATTCAATCTTGGACATATCTTATTGTCGGTATTTCGTTCGCGATTTATATTGGCATTGCCATCTGGTCACGAGCCTCCTCAACCAAAGAATTTTACGTGGCTGGGGGAAACGTATCGCCGCTGGCAAATGGAATGGCGACCGCAGCTGACTGGATGTCTGCAGCCTCTTTCATTTCAATGGCTGGCTTAATCTCTTTCATGGGAAGAGATGGCTCTGTTTACCTAATGGGTTGGACAGGCGGATACGTATTATTGGCCTTGCTCCTGGCCCCTTATTTGAGAAAATTCGGCAAGTTTACGGTTCCTGACTTTGTCGGGGATCGGTACTATTCACAAACAGCTCGCCTGGTGGCAGTGGTATGTGCCATATTTGTATCATTCACCTATGTTGCAGGTCAAATGAGAGGTGTTGGTATTGTCTTCTCTCGATTTCTAGAAGTGGACATCAACATGGGTGTTTTGATTGGAATGGCCATCGTATTCTTTTATGCTGTTTTAGGAGGGATGAAAGGCATTACCTATACACAAGTGGCACAGTACTGTGTTTTGATATTTGCCTATCTGGTTCCCGCCATCTTTATTTCTATTGCCCTCACAGGTAATATGATTCCACAATTTGGCTTTGGGAGTGATATCGTCTCAGAACCTGGAACTTCTCTTCTCGACAAATTGGATGGACTGCAAACGGAGCTTGGATTAGCTGCCTATACTGAGGGCACCAAAGGGATGCTCGACATGCTGTTTATCACTGCTGCTTTAATGGTTGGTACGGCTGGACTTCCCCACGTAATTGTGCGTTTTTTCACGGTACCAAAAGTTAAAGATGCCCGAATCTCTGCTGGATATGCTTTGGTGTTCATAGCGATCTTATATACCACAGCCCCCGCAATTGCGGCGTTTGCAAGGACCAATCTGATTCTATCTGTATCTGAACAACCATACGCCAAGGTGCCGCAATGGTTTAAGAACTGGGAGAAGACCAAGCTGATTGCTTTTACTGACAAAAACCAGGACGGCTTAATTCAATATGTCGGGAATGAGGAACACAACGAACTTGTTATCGATAAGGACATCATAGTCCTGGCCAACCCGGAAATTGCAAAACTGCCCAATTGGGTCATCGGACTGGTGGCAGCAGGAGGGCTCGCCGCTGCACTTTCAACAGCTGCTGGACTTTTGTTGGTCATCTCTACCTCCATTGCACACGACCTTTTCAAGAAAATACTGCGGCCAGATATGTCAGATAAGGGTGAATTAACTGCGGCTCGAATAGCAGCAGGTGGTGCGGTTGTTATTGCAGGATATTTCGGAATCAATCCCCCTGGCTTTGTGGCCCAAGTGGTAGCATTTGCATTTGGATTGGCTGCATCCTCGTTTTTCCCCGTGATCATCATGGGCATATTTTCAAAGAGAATGAATAAAGAAGGAGCCATTGTTGGGATGATAGTTGGGTTGATTTTTACAGTAACCTATATCATCTATTTCAAATTTGTGAACCCCGGTAACAATAATGCTGCTCACTGGCTTTGGGGCATTTCACCTGAAGGAATTGGCACCTTGGGTATGTTATTAAACTTTGCGGTGGCTGCGATAATCGCGAAATTTACGCCACCTCCACCGGACAATGTTGTGGAAATGATCGAAAACATACGCGTTCCCAATTCAAATAAAGTATAAATGACACTCTTAGCATTGATGTGTACTGTTGCATTCTTCCTTTGGGTAGGATTGACAATGACACTTCGCATCTCCAATAAGGAAAAGCAGAAACGAGATGCAGACACCTTCGAGAGCATTACGACAAAGGCACGCGTTATTGCCACTTTTCAAAAGATTGCGCTGCTGTCAACCATTATTCTCCTTTCCGCCCTAATATTCAAATTATACCATGATAACACCGCCTACATGGAACCTCATATTCTTGAATGGGTCAACCTGGTGGTACGCTGGACACATGTTGTATTTGGAATAGCGTGGATTGGTGCCTCCTTTTATTTCATCTTTCTTGAAAACAGTTTAAACAGAACAGAAGGATTAAGAGATCAAATAGCGGGTAATTTATGGGCCATTCACGGGGGAGGATTTTATTACATAGAAAAGTACAAATCAGCGCCAGAAAAGATACCCAAACACCTGCACTGGTTTAAATATGAGGCTTACTTTACCTGGCTCACCGGATTTCTGTTGTTATTCATCGTCTACTACTTCAACGCACGTTCCTTTCTCATCGACAAGGAGGTTTTTGATATTGAGCCCAGCACAGGTGTTGCTATTGGCATAGGAAGCCTGATCGTTTCCTGGATTTTCTATGATCTCCTTTGCAAGTCACCCTTGGTGAATAAGAAGTTCATTTTTCTGATCACCATGTTTCTCTTCACAAGTGCTGCGGCCTACTTTCTCAGCCAGGTATTTAGTGCCAGGGCAGCTTATATGCATGTTGGAGCTTTGCTCGGGACCATTATGGCGGCGAATGTATTTTTTGTGATTATTCCGTCTCAGAAAGCGCTTGTTAAGGCAGCCAATGAAGGAACAGCCTTGGATCCGTCACTAGGGCTAAAAGCAGGGCTTCGATCACTGCACAATAATTACTTCACGTTGCCGGTGATTTTTGTAATGATTAGCAACCATTATCCAAGCACCTATGGGAGTGAATGGAATTGGGCCATTCTTGCCGGCCTGACCGCTGTAAGCGTGGGCGTAAAACACTTCTGGAACATCTACGAACAAGGTAACTTATATAACAAATGGTTGCTGCCCGCAGCCGTCATTGGATTAATAGCGCTCGCCATGATCACTGCGCCAGCCAACCCTGCCACAAGACTCAAAGACGCCAGAGTAGTCAACTTTCAGGAAGTACAATCCATCATCAATGAACGCTGTACGAATTGCCATTCCGCAAGCCCACAGGATAAGGTCTGGACATCCGCCCCAAATGGGGTTATGTTCGATACACCTGAACAAATAATCGCCATGAAAGACAGGATTCTCAACCGTGCTGTAATCACACGCACGATGCCTCAAGCGAATCAAACTGGTATGAAGCAGGAGGAAAGGGATGCTATAGAAATTTGGATTTATCAGGGTGCTACTATCCAATGAAGAGATTTGCCATTCATAGCCAAAGAACAGTGATGCCCCATGGGGTGTTTGATGCTACCATCCTGATTGAAGATGGCGTGATTGTCATGGCCTTAGACGGAGCCACTGAAGGAATGAACGTCGAGATCATAGATGTAGGAAATGCTGTTCTCATGCCAGGTGTTATTGACCCCCATGTACACATCAACGAGCCGGGTCGAACAGATTGGGAGGGATTTGATTCTGCAACCAAAGCAGCAGCAGCAGGCGGGATTACCTCAATGATAGAAATGCCGTTGAACGCCAGTCCGGTCACAACGACCACTGAGGCATTGGAAATGAAACTACGGGCTACTGAAGGAAAATTACATGTGAACTGTGGATTTTGGGGTGGAATCGTTCCGGACAATGCCGGCAAGCTCGAACCCTTACTGCGGTCTGGTGTATTTGGAATTAAAGCCTTTCTCGTCAACTCGGGCCTTCCAGAATTTCCTCATGTATCTAAATTGGATCTCAGGAAGGGGATGCCAGCCATTGCTGAATCTGGAATGCCGTTGTTGGCTCACTCGGAATTGGAATCGCCACATGACCATAATCCCATCATCGATAACCGTACACACCTTCAATCCAGGCCTTCGAAATGGGAGGATGACGCCATTGAACTATTGATCAACTTATGCAGTGAATATAGAGCTAGGACGCATATCGTTCATTTGTCTTCATCAGATTCGCTAAAGCAGATTGAGGAAGCTAAGGAAAGAGGGCTGCCTTTAACAGTTGAAACATGCCCACATTATTTGGTTTTTGATGCCGAATCCATTCCTGCACAAGACACGCTTTACAAATGCGCACCGCCAATCAGAAGCAAAGCGAATAACGAGAGACTTTGGAAGGCTATCAAAGACGGCAAAATAGACTTTATCACCAGCGACCACTCCCCTGCTCCACCTGAGCTCAAACATTTGGATGACCACAACTTTGAACAGGCATGGGGCGGCATTGCCGGGCTGCAATTTTTGCTTTCTGCGTTTTGGACAGGAGCCTCGGCCAGAAATTTAGAGTTAACCGATATCTGCAGGCTGATGTGTCAGGCCCCAGCAGAATTCGTTGGGCTAGAGAATAAAGGCAAGATTGTCCCTGGCTACGATGCAGATCTAATCGTGTGGGATCCCGACAAAAAGGTGAGCGTCAATAGAGCATCAATATACCATAAACACAAGGCCACCCCATATTCCGACCTTTCCATGAACGGAAAGGTGTTGAAGACTTTTGTAAACGGCGAACTCGTGTATGAAGAGGGGGAATTTATATCTTTGCGCCAAGGACAAGTGTTGCTGAAATAAGGCAATTCAGGGAAATAATGAACCGGCGCTAAATCCCTTAATTTTAACCCGGCCAACAAGGAGATTGCCCCTACAGAAGGGAACAATGACGATCATTTTATAATTCGTTAGTGATGGACAAGACTATGAAACCAGAATTTACAAACCTATTTGACCTCGCTGCTGAAAAACTAGGCGGCACCACATTGGACTGTAGCGACGATTTCTTCGCTTCGGTAGATAACCTGATAAAGGAAGGGAGAGGGATCTTTATTCCAGATAAGTACACCGACCACGGCAAGTGGATGGACGGTTGGGAATCTCGCAGAAAAAGAGATGAGGGCCATGACTGGTGCATCGTCAAACTCGCGACGGAGGGAGTGATAAAAGGAGTTGATATAGACACGAACCATTTTCTCGGTAATCACCCTCCATATGCGTCCCTGGAAGCTACCAATATGAGTGGCAAACTTCCGAAGTCTATTGAGTGGGTTGAGATTGTCCCTAAATCGCCTCTTGAACCAGGTGAGCACAACTTCTACGAGGTAACAGATGACAATAGCTGGACCCATCTGCGCTTGAACATATTTCCGGATGGAGGCGTAGCGAGACTTAAAGTTTATGGAGAGGTATCAAAAGATTGGTCAGGATATGATGAAGAGGTGGATTTAGCAAGCGCGATAAATGGAGCGCGGGCCATCGGGTGCAATGACATGTTCTTCAGCCACATGAACAACTTGCTTATGCCCCGCAAGGGAAAGGATATGGGCGATGGCTGGGAGACTAAAAGGAACAGAACACCAAACAATGTAGATTGGGTGATTATTGGGCTGGCTTCAAAGGGGAGCATTTCCAAAGTAATGCTTGACACCAAACACTTCAAGGGAAATTATCCAGATCGCTTTAGTCTTGACGGCTGTGTGGCTAAAGATGACACCAATTTTGAAGTTGATGATGTAGATTGGATTGAATTCCTTCCGCCTACAAAGCTATCTCCAGATCATGAACACGAATTCGAGAAGGAGATAGTTGCTTTAGGGCCCTTCACGCACGTACGGCTCAATATTTATCCTGATGGAGGAGTATCAAGGCTGCGGCTATATGGTACGATAGCATCTTGAGGAAGATTTACCTTACGCATTGTACTGGAATAAAGGACGACTCCTACGAGTTTTCAGATACACTTTTGTACCCGCCACAATTGTATCGCGCTAGTCCCACTCAGCGCTTTATAGCATGTTGTAAGAAAAAAGAAGTACCATGGGCGATTTTATCCGATCAATACGGAATATGGTTTCCTGGTATTAAAAGGAAGTGGTACGACAAACATCCGGATACGGTAACAGAAGCGCAATTTGCCCAACTTCTGTCCGATTTTGACAAAAATCTCAAGGATTTTTCGGAAATTTGGTTTTATAACAACCCATCCTGGTTTCATCCTTTGTATCAGAGGATAATCAGCCAGTCAACGCTGAACTCAAGGATTAATACGTTCTCTCACCTAAAGGAAATCAGTAATGACACTGGAAGAATTTAATGCGCTGCCCCCTGAAGAATTGAGAAAGCAATTATACAGCTGCTGTTCGTCTGTTAATTGGGCAGAGAAGATGGCGACTTTAATCCCTTATACAAGTCCAGACCATTTGCTCAATATGGCAGAGCGATGCTGGCATAAATGCAAAGAAGGCGATTGGCTTGATGCATTTAATGGCCACCCCAGGTTGGGTGATATTGAAAGTCTCAAGAAAAAATTCAGAAGTACAGCTGACATAGCCAAGAACGAACAGTCAGGAGCCGCGGGCGCCTCACCTGAAGTTCTTGAAGAGTTGGCATTGGGAAATAAGGCCTATGAAAAGAAGTTTGGATTCATCTACATCCTCTTTGCTACTGGAAAAACGGCAAAAGTGATGCTTTCGATTTTAAGGATCAGACTGAACAATGACCTGCAAACGGAAAAAATAATGGCCATGGTAGAACAGAATAAAATCACCAAACTAAGATTGGAAAAGCTTCTTGTATGAGCCAGATAACAACACATATTCTTGATACTTCAACCGGCAAACCAGCTGCGGAGGTGGAAACAAGCCTTGAACAACGAAAAGACGGAGTTTGGAATGAAATAGCCCATGGCCGCACAGATTCAGATGGGCGGATTGGGGATCTGCTGTCACCTGATATCACCTTGCCAGCTGGTGTATTTCGTTTGATCTTCCACACGGGAAACTATTTTTCAGCTCAAGGTAAGAAGTGCTTCTACCCCAGGGTAGTGATCATCTTTGAGACCACTGATGAGTCTCACTATCATGTACCATTATTGCTCAATCCTTTCGGATATTCAACCTACAGAGGTTCCTAAGTGAGGGACACTGGGTGCTGGGTAATTTGAGACCAGGCAATATGGTTTAGTGTGCTTAAAGGTTCTTAACTTTCGTGATCGCTTCAAACGATGAGCCGTAGGATCATCTGGAGGCGCTATATAAAACAGAATCCCTGACTAATAGGACGCTATATAACCAAATACGTTTGAGAGTAGAGACACCGGGGGGAAAATTAATTAACTTTATTACTGCTATAGGCAGCTAAAAGTATTCAAGTTCTAACTAAATTTACGGTAGGAATAAACGCCCATGAACCCAAAATCTCGAGCCACTACCTAGAACCCAGTATCCAGAAGCCACTATCCAGAACCCAAAACCCAGAACTTAACATGCCAACGGTAATTCAACAAAAAGACCAGGAACAGATTCTCTCTGAATTAAGCGCCGCCAATAAAGCCTTTCAATGTTTATATCCTGGTGACCGACCCGACCGACAACCTGTACACACAGTATACGGAGGGGCACAGCTCTTTAAATCTGAAACCATCAGTAAAATGAGGCGAACAGCCGAGTCTCATTTCTGGGCTTATGCCCCCGACGCTTCCACACTTGCTAAAGCGTTGAAATTATCTGGATCAGTAGCGTATTGCGAAAAGATCTATCAAAAAATTCTTGCCAAGTTGGAAAGTGAAGCTGTAGAAGATTTCAGGATTGATTTTGAAGATGGTTTCGGCAATCGTCCTGATGACGAAGAAGACGATACGGCAGCCTTTACAGCTAAAGAATTGGCCGTTGGGATGAAGAACAAGACGATTTCTCCATTCATTGGCATTCGCATTAAGCCTTTTTCAGAAGACATGAAGGTACGCAGCATTCGCACGTTGGATATTTTCATTACCACACTTGCCAGGGAAACAGGCGGGAAACTACCCCCTAATTTCGTAGTGACCTTACCTAAGGTAACCATTCGGGAACAGGTGACCGCACTGGTGGATCTTTTCGAAATTTTAGAGGCCAATACGGAACTTGAGGAAGGAAGTTTGAAGCTTGAGATCATGATTGAAACAACACAATCGATCATTGGAACGGATGGCTCAAATGCCTTGCGAGAACTTGTTGTGGCTGGTAGAGGAAGATGCATTGCGGCCCACTTCGGGACATATGATTATACAGCTTCGTGTAACATAACTGCCAAATATCAGACGATGGATCACCCAGTTTGTGATTTTGCCCACCATATGATGAAAGTATCGCTGGCGGGAACTGGTGTGTGGATCTCTGACGGAGCAACCAATGTAATGCCGGTAGGCCCTCATAGAGGAGACCGATTGACSGATASCCAGAAAGCRGAGAACACCAAAGTGGTTCACRATGCCTGGGAGCTGGCWTTTCAGCACATTCGCCATTCTCTATTACATGGTTTCTATCAAGGTTGGGACTTGCATCCAGGACAGTTAGCCATAAGATATGCTGCGGTTTATACTTTCTTTTTGGAGAGCTATGATGAGGCAGCCATAAGACTTAAGAACTTCATAGAGAAAGCCGGACAGGCGACGTTAGTTGGAGATGTGTTTGATGATGCTGCCACTGGTCAGGGATTATTGAATTTCTTTTTAAGCGCCATGAACTGCGGCGCGATAACCGAAGATGAAGTAACGGTTACAGGATTGACGTTGGGGGAAATACGAACCCGATCCTTTCTAAAAATCTTGGAGGGAAGGAAGCAATAATAAGCTACCTTGAAATACATTACCCGGACCCTTTTGGGCTTTGTGGTGCTCACCTTTTCGTCAATCTCGCATGCCCAGGAAGTACAAAAGGCTGATCTTGAGGATGTTCTACAGATTAAAGGCAACCTGTCTGTAATTGGCGAGTTCAGTAATTACACCGCGGAGTACAACGAGATCCCACCCAACTTCGGATATCTCTCCTCCGATCAACAACTAACTATTCAGGGAATTCCGTTTCAGGCCAATTTATTTTTATCGTCTTACCAGGCTTCCAGCCTTAACAGATATTCCATTTCATTCGATTCCCGGGCGCTTAAGCAAGCGATCAAAGAACGTGTAGCACAAAAGATATCGACATTACAGGAAATCCCCTCCATTGAAGCCATGCAGCAGAAGATCGAGAAGCTTGAGGAGCCATCACAATACAGTCAATTACGAGACTTGAATGAACAAATGCAAGATGAAAGTTTAGAAAGTAAATTGATTCCACTAGCAGCAGACTCTGATTATGAATCACTGCTTCGTTCCCAACAGCAATTATCCCGGTACAACCCCAGTGAGTATGCTAAATACAGGCAATATCTTCAGCTTAAAGCGCTGGACAGTGAACTGGATTACGGCAAGCAATTAAAATTGCTTGAAGGCGAAGGCCTCATCTCCGCTACGGAAAAAATTGGGCACCAATTCGACGCGATAGAGCTTGGTACCGCCAGGCCGTACTTTTCGGATCTCGATCTTGCTGGAGTACCTGTCAAAGGTTACTATGTGGCCTTTAGCAATCCCTATATTTATGTTGCAGCAACGCAAGGGACGACGCTTCCTTTTTCCATACAAGATTCAGTAAAATCCTTTTCAAGAAATTTGAAGGGATATAAACTGGGCACCGGATCAGCCCATTCGACTCATTTACATTTCAGCTATCTAAATGGCGAAGACAAAATTGACCCTTCCCTCGCCTCACAAGAGTCCAATACAGTTGGAGGCTTAGATGGGCGATTGCAATTATTCAAACAGAGATTAGATGTACAAGGTAGATCCTATATCAGTGTGCACACAACAGACCTTGGAGCCGTCGATGAACTCTTTACAATTACAAATGAGGAGATAACCAATTTGAAGGCAATAGGTAACTTCCTGATTAAAAACAACGGATTAAACAGCAGCACCACGGCGGGGAATGCACACTTCCTCTCAGCTCGATATGGCAACGGTGACCTCAAAATTGATGGTGAGTTTAGGAGAGTAGATCCCAATTACCATTCTATGGGTGTGGCCTATATGAGAAAAGATTTGCAACGATTTGCTCTTTCAATTGACAAATCACTATTTAAAAGTAAACTGAGAATATCGGTAAGTGCAAAGATAGACGAAGACAACCTCAACGGAGCCAAGGAGTATTCAGCCACCAATATCAATGGCCTTTTTCGTGTTCACGCTAATTTTTCAAAATTGCCACCTCTGTCACTTACTTACACGCCTAACTTTTTTAGCAGTGAACACAGATCCAACAAGCAGCCACTTAAACACGAGAGCCATATGCTAAGTGTCACCTCCTCTAAATCCTATCGATTTCTGAAATTGAATCAGATAACAAGAGGAAGCGTCAGCTATAATTTCTATAATGTACCCGGTGGTAACTTCTCAAGCGTCAACACCACATTGACGCAGATGATCGCCATCAATCCAAAACTACAAGCATCCATACTGTTAATTTATCGACAGACCAATTCCTCCAATTACTGGAATACCAGATCATCGCTACGGTACAGCTTTGGTAAAATTGGAGTGGCTCATTTCTCACAGCGTTTTGGGGTAGACTTTCTCCAAAATACCCGATCAGCATTTGATCTAGGCGTCAATCTCAATATCAATAAACACCTGAGTTTTGGGCTGTCCGCCACTCAAAACTACTACTCTCAAATCAGCAGATCTAACGATGTGCGCTTCCGAACCTCTTTAATAGCATCATGGTAAGAACCTACACACTAATAGTACTACTCACGTTACTCAACTACAACTTTCTAAGCGCCCAAGCACCTGATATTCAAGTTATCATGAGCGCACCCACTCCTAATGCGCTACATTGGGATGACATCTGGGATGTGACTATCTTCAATAATATCTCTCCAGCTAATATGCCTCCAACTGTTGACATCAAGGTAACATTGGAAAGTGGATCTGTAATCTATGAGGCCATAACAAAGAAATTCATAGTACCCGTAGGAGAAACTATTCTAAACGCTGATATTGCCAAGACCAAGAATCTCAATATCATCAAAGAGGACCTGGAACAACGCGCTTTCTTTATAAAATACAACATTATGAAATTTGGCAGTTACAAATTGTGCGTTGAACTGAGGTTGTTCAATCTGGTGGGGGATTTACTCTATACCGATCATTCCTGTGCATTTCATGACATCTACCAATTCGGAATCATTAACTTAAACACCCCTTTCAATGGGGATACGGTG
>JAESRW010000177.1 GCA_016764395.1 Flavobacteriales bacterium | reverse complement strand
AATACATCCTTGGATTTCTTGGCAACCTGATCAATCAAGCCATAGGACACATTATAGCGAAGCAGGATTTCCGATAAACTCTGGTTCTTTTTAATCGCCCCTTCGAAGAGCATAAGTGAATCAGAAACAATTCCATTGGCCACGTAGAAATTAGGTGGCACAGTATCCATCGGCTCTTCTTCGATCACCTCTTCAACAACATCTACCCCAGTGACTGGCTCTGGATCGCTAATATATCCGATTAGAAAAAGTGAGAGCACAATGACTCCAATTCCTGAAGTATACCTTAAGTTGTTTCTGAAGAGTTTTTGAAGCACGTTTTGCTGATATTATTTTAAGACTGAGTCAACCCATCCTCTGCCCCACTGTTCTTTTTCTATGTCGGACCAAAGTGCTGGATAAAAAATTCTTTTGGTGAATTTAGGTGGCAGATACTTTTGCCAATTTGTTCCCCCAGTTGCTGCAATGTCCTCCCCTTCCGTGTGAAGATATCGAACTGCTGATTTGTAATGCACCAGGGGCCAGTTAACATTCACATTGACATCAAATTGGCGCAAAGCCATAATCAACTTCTCTTTCTGTTGATCAGATTCAGACAATCCAATATACTTTTGCCATAAATTGTTTCCACTGCGACTGTGACTCAATTCAAGGAGCTCCTCGGAGTAATTCTTCTCAAATTGTTCCAGTGTCAGCGTCTTTTTACCAGAAGCCAGCTCAATCGCGCCCCGCTTCCAATAAATATTCTCGTACATCTCTTCGATGGTGCTGGAGTCGGTCACGTCCTTGCGCATATCAACGGCCACCAGATTTTTAAAGTCGGTGGCACCTATCTCTATTTTGCGATATTGCACAGACTGAAAACCACTGGCCGGAAGTAGAGACATCCTAAATCTCTGAAACTGGTCCTTCTCCATGCCATCCACCATGATCGCAAAGGAGCTGGTCAAGCTTTCGAAATAGCGATTGATGCGGATCAAGCGTTCCGTAAAAAAGTCAGCATCCAGTTGGTCTTTCCATCCCTTGTCCTCCCCGGTTTTGGATACCTCTCTACCATTGTTGCAAATCTGCTCCATCTCATGCAGCACCAGCTTGAAGTACAACTCGGTAATCTGGTGATACATAATGAACACCATTTCATCAGGAAAGTCAGTTTTGGGAACTTGAAGTTGTAGCAACGTATCCACACGCAGGTAATGCCAGTAGGTTGTGGAATCTGCATAGAGCAGCCCATCGAGATAGGACTTGATGTCCTGTCCCATCGCTTCATACTTATCTTCCAGCTTCTTCAGCCGCTCTAAAACCCCTGGATCAAAATCCATTGCTTAAATAAATGCTTTGGTGCAAGTTTAGGAAAAAACGGTGCCCACCATATTTGAGTCTCCAAATGTTGTAAACCATGAAATGTTAATTAAAAAGGGGATCAACGCACGTGAAATGACCCCATGGGTAACCAAACACCAAAATTTCAATCTTATTGGATATTAGCATAGCTGCCCGGGTGAATGGTGGCCTTAAACAGGTATCACAAATTGTGACACCCAATTAAAAGCTAAATATATCTACGAATTGCTTTAGCAATCACGAACACCATTGAAAATATAAAAGCGTGCGCTAAATAAAAGCAGGAGTTTCAGGAATTGGAGGAGCCAATTTGCAACCTCCAATTCTCCGGATAAAATGGGGATTAGCTATGCACCTTGTTCTTCAGCGGAAAAATGAAAAAGAACGAAACTTGGTCCCACTAACGTATGGTTGACAGGACACTAGGGGGAGACTTATAACTTTGCAAAATCCTTAATAAAATTAACACACCATAGGTAAAAACGCTAGGTTAAGCTGAAACTAAAACGGTGGAAAAACCGCTAACTTTGTTAAGAATTAAACAATAAGCCTATGACTAGTTCACAGATCAAAAAAGAAATACATCAGTATATTGACCAGGCTGATGAACGGTTTTTGAAGATGGTATATAGGATCATGCAGTACGACAAAGAAGAGATCATAGGTTACACATCCCAGGGCCAACCCATTGACAGTGCCGCATTGAAAAAAAGAGTCAAAGCCGCCTCCAAACGCGTTAAACAAGGCCATTATATTGCCCAGGAAGACTTGGAGAAAGAAGTACAAAATTGGTAAGAAGAAAGAAGCTTCCAATAAAATGGGACAAACAGGCAAAGTCCAACCTGGACGCGATCTGCACCTATATCGAACTAGACTCTGTACAAGCATCAAGAGCAAGTTAAAAAGGCACTGGTGGAATTAGCTGGGAGCTTAAACGACTTTCCTGAAAAGCATGCTACAGAACCTTACCTTAAGGATGAGCCGGAAAACTACCGATCAGTCTCAAAATGGAGTTATAAAATCATATTTGAAGTTACCAGTGAAGAGATCATTATAGCAGATATATTCCACACCAGCCAAAATCCCCAAAAGATAACAAAGCGATAAACTGCTCGTGCTGTCCGTAGCAAGCGCTACAGACAGCGCTTTAGGATATATCATGAAGCACGGAGACTGGATTATATTCATACTATGCCAGTCAAATATTTGATTGCTGAGAATCCCGTGTTCGGCGTTGCGTCTTTAGCCGCCGAAGCTCAAAGAGCGAAGGAGGCTTTTAGGCAGCGTAGCTTCAGCGAAGGAGCCCTCGCCACACTTCTTTAATGTAGGCCCCGTTGGCCAAAGCTTACCACAAAAATAAACGCGAAAAGTTAGGCGAATGACTGTGCCTTGTGCCACAGTCTGTAAAGCTACGGCGACACGCGGTCGTCTTATCATTCTTAAAAATCAACATTTGTGATACACGACCTACACTACCCACTGCCTCACTATCCATCTTAGTCCACAAACACAATTTCAACTCTTCTATTTTTTCTCTTTTCTTCTTTGCTTCGACCACTTGTTACCGGATCATTTCCGCCTAATGCTTTGACAGTTATTTTCTTTTTTTCAATTCCCCTTTTTACAAATAATTTTTTCACATTTACTGCCCTATCATAGGAAAGCAATGTATCTGACTTCTCGCATTCATCAACATCGGAATAACCTCTTAAAATAAGATTTAACGATTGGTTTTCTTTATAAAAACTAACCATTGATATTAAAGTTTTTGCAGAAGTTGAGTCAATTGAGCTATCTCCAAAATCAAAATAGATAATTGGAATAGTAGCCGTATCTAAGACAATATATTTGTTTGATGAAAAAAATGCACATGCATATAGCATGACAACAATTATCATTATATGTTTATAACCCTTCAATTAACGACTAAAATTCAGCATCACATCGCATATAGGATTATAAATCGGACAAGTGGCTGGCTTTTTATATTTCCAAATCTTTAGATTCCCTGATGAAACAATCGCCTCATCACCTAATTCAAAAAGAACGATTTCTTCATTGAGGTGTTTTGACACCATTAGCGTTTTTTTGACCAAGCGATCATCCTGTTTCAACTCGATTACCAAGGAATCAAGATGGGCGATTCGAAGTACCTTAAATCCAGTGCCCTGTATCCGTGCAACTAAACGTTGCCTATCGTCAAAAATCAAATAAAGGAGGTATGGGTGTGTAAGCGTATCCTTTAAATTAAGGATGTCCTGATGAGGAAGTGATTCAAATTCCCATTTCACAAGCGAATAAACATCCCTGTCATCCTTTTCGAGAAAATTACCTATGAATGTAAGCGTATAAGTGCTGGTTCTTGACTTGAGAATTTCAGGGTTAGGCACCCAGTCCATCGCATAGTCTACTACTATCTCTTTATCGTAAATGGAATCTGCAATTAACTTCCCAACTGTGGAGTCCATCTGTGCATTTAAATATTCCAAGCTTTGCGTCTTTTCAAATCCCCACGCCAATGATTCTTTAAGGTTTTTTAACCATCGTTCTTTCATAGTCATTTCATGAATCAATACCCCTTTGCGATAAACATCGCCTTTCACCATGTAGCCATGTTCATCCCACCATGACCATAAACCTACGCGCTTCCAATAACTTTTATATAAACCAGTATAGTACCACCCTTTGTAATGCTTCCAACCTGAGTGATTGAATGGATGAAGTATTGGTTCAGCAAATTTGAATTTCTTCAAAGCGCTTTGGACACCCTCCCCTTTTATATTCCCATTCCTGTGGTAATAACGAATCAACCGACTCTTCTTTTTACCGGCACCATATGTAATCGTCTGTTCCAGCAAGCCGTCAGGGGTCAAATACTCCCAAACACCTACTTTTGTTGATTTTTCGTACTCCCCTTCGGATTTACCACCCTCTTTTGAGTAGTAGGTCCATGTGCCTATCTTTTTCCCATTCTTGGTTGCTCCTATACTGAGTATGCTTCCAGTTTCCCAATAGGTAGTATCAACTTGGCCGATTGATAAACCGGAAGTAGTGAGTAATACTATTACAAAGAAGATATAAGCCTTCACGTTAGATTTTATTTGGTGCAAGCAATTTAACGTTGCGTCTTTTAGTCGCCGTAACTTCCGTGAAAGAGACCTACACTTGTCTAATGTATGTCCTCGACTTGGTCGTCAAAACCTCAACTGTCAAAAGACCTAATTCCCCAGCATAATTAGCCGCGCTGGAATATCTGTATGCTGCAGGGGTGGTGACAATGTCTCGATAACTAAGTAATGATAATACATCTGCTCACTCAACTACCTGTAGCGTGATGAAATGCAATCGTTCCTGATCTTCTATTTGATATCCAGTAGGCATAGGTTAAGACAGTTATGTAAAAATAACTAATATTGAGAAGGAGCAATTATTGAAATACGGAAATTGGCAAGATGCCAGGAAAAGTATGAGGTTGCGAGGTCTCCTTCGCTCTTTGAGCTTCGGCGGCTAAAGCCGCTACGCCGTTTATTCTTTTCTCCTATGCTCACCGGGAGCACATAGTAGAGCTGAAGGTATTGCTTCAACGGGAGGGCACGAAGCAAAGTACTTCCTGAATGACAATATAAGTGGTGAAGGTCCTTCAAATCGTGCGGATAGAAAGATTACTCGCGAATTGAGGAAGCGCGCAAAAAAGAACAGGCCTAAAAGTATGCCTATGTTCTAAGGAAGGACTAATTAAAATAACTTGATGATGATACTTAAGAATATTCGCCGATTTATATTATTAACCATTGTAGTGTTTTGGATACATGGGTGTGCTTCAGCGCAACCCCATTACTCGGCTAAAAAGTGGAGACGGATGTTTATTGAAGATGGTCGTAGACTGGCGAGTTTGGATATTTCTATGCAGGAAATGGAAGACCTTTTGGTAGCCTATAATGTAGCTATGCATGGAACCGCTAAATACAGTAGTTTTCGTGTGTTGAAAGTAATTGGGATTGAGATAAATGAGAATTCAAAAGAGGATTTGGGTGTTGGACTTTATGTAATACTTGGTCCCCAACATCATATGGCGATGCCGCGCCGTTTTTTCATTAAATTCCAGGACAAGGTAATTGTGTTGGAATCTTTCTCTGCTGAAGAAAACGCATCGGTTTTACAAGCATTCGAGGAGGAAAACAAGGATGAATTAACGGAGAAACAATTGAAGAAAATAAAATTGTATTTCAAAAAATAGGATTGTTGCTCCTAAGGTAAATTAGTCCTAAAAAGGAGCAGGAATTTGAAATAAGAATGAAAAACATTATTTGGAAAGTACCTATTATCAATCGACACCTAAAATTAGGAATACAAAAAGAACAAACATCAAGAACGCCATAAAGGTAGCTTTGAAACCAATCATCACAACCAGTTTACTAGCAATTTTATGTCTTTGTAACCCAAAATTCGATTGGACAGATAAACATTATCGGTCGTGTAGCAATAGTTGAAGGCAACAAACATGAATGAGATCTACACACCCGACATTTGAAAAACTTGTCACGTCGGTCAACAGAAGAAAATGAGATAGCTAGTAGCCCATCCTTTCTTACGATGGTGGATGCCTATGGAGATTCTTCTTAACTCCATGATGACCTTTGGCCGTCGAAGGCTTGCCGAAGACGCGGTAGAATGACAACAGTTTTTGGGTCCTTTGCGGATAAAAAGACAGCTAATAGGCGCACCAATGCCCAGCTTACTTAAATTCAATTGGGTGTGTCAGGCCAGAGTAATCTTTCAGGTCCATTTTAGCGGAACCCACAAACAGCTTGGCCTCAATAGAAATAGGAATGTGGTTTTTATCATCTGAAATCCATACGGTCACATCCTCTTCAGCATTGGAGACCCTGCCTTGTTGAACCACAGGGTGGAATTTCAGACATCTGATTTTCCCTTTTTCACTTTTGATCGTCTCCTTACCCATATACCTAATTCTCAACGGAAAAATTTCATCGTCCATAAACGTGGTCAAGAATAATTCATCTCCGGGTTGCGCTGTGCTCAAATCGAAATTTCTTGCAGCATAAAATGAAGAGAGCATATCTTGAATCCCTGGTGGTACGTCCATGATTTTACCATCGCTGTTAACCGTGTTGTTTTCATGATCATAGAGTTGGTCCTGGTTGATAATATAGCCGCCTTCATTGACMCGCCTRACAAATTTCAAWGGCACCATCGACTCCTCATCCATATATGTTTCATACCGGTCWCGAACTTTATAAAACCAATTAAAGGAGCCAACYGTACGGCCWRTTCCAACCATRTGAAGSGTTTTTTTCTCATTGAGAATCTTCGTTTCCTTTGTAATCTCCAATACCGCTTCTCCTGCATCAATCCATCCATAATGAATTCTGTACTTGAGCTTTTCACCGCGTGAATAGGCGTTGTCTTCTGTGAAGCTCTCAATGGTATCGGGGGAAGAAGGTGGTGAATCAGCAAAGGTTAGGGCCGCAACCTCTCCAAAAAAGAAAGCAAAGAATAAGACGGTATTTATGATCATTTTCTTCATAACAAGATACAAGAAAAGCAATAAGCGGACCAGATTTCTGCTGCCAGATATAGAGCTACGTTCATCCCCCTTAATTAATGGGTGAATTCGCTCCTTGAGTTAAAACAAATGGTAGATTTGCAGCCATGAGACATCCAGCCATTTTAGGCCGATTTCTAATCTGGAAAGCCAAGAACATCGAACATCGATCGTTCCTACTCATCCTCTCTGTTATTATTGGAATTGTTTCAGGGCTGCTAGCCGTTACACTTAAAACGACGGTTCACTACATTGAAGTACTTTTCACTAAAAGTAATGCGTTCGATATCAGGGAAGAGAATTACTATTATCTATTCTATCCACTGATTGGCATTTTCATCACCGTGGTCTTTTTAAGAACTTTTATCAAAGACGATATTAGCCACGGGATCACCAGGATTCTCTATTCGATTTCCCAGAAGCGCTCTATTATGAAGCTGCACAATATCTACTCATCTATCATCGCCTGTACTTTTACCGGTGGATTTGGAGGCTCGGTAGGTATGGAGGCSCCWATCGTYTCTACCGGCGCAGCTGTRGGATCCAAYCTWGGTCAGCTWYTGMGSCTYGATTTCAAGACCACWACRCTATTGGTGGCCTGTGGCGCTACCGGAGCTATGGCAGGCATATTTCAAGCACCTATTGCTGCCTTAATTTTTTCACTGGAGGTGTTGATGTTGGACCTCACACTCACTTCCATTGTGCCCTTGCTGATGGCTTCTGTAACAGGGTCGTTGGTGGCAACTTTACTTTTAGGCGACAAGGTTTTGTTCTACTTTTCCCTGAAAGACAGTTTYGAGGTCACGCATCTACCGTTTTATRTAGGCCTGGGMATAATWACMGGCCTTGTTTCCGTCTACTTCACTCGGATGAACATGGCAATTGAGGCACGATTTGATCAGGTAAAGCGCCCCTATCACAAACTTCTTCTAGGTGGACTTTTTCTGGGTTTGCTGATATTCATTTTCCCTCCGCTGTACGGAGAGGGTTATATGGCCATGAAATCAGTGCTCAGCGGCTCGGGTACTGATTTATTGAACAATAGTTTATTCTATGAATTCAAGGATAATCTGTGGTTTTTATTGGTTTTCCTTGCATTGGTTTTGGTATTCAAAGTGATTGCCACCTCTATTACCACCGGAACAGGAGGAATTGGAGGCATCTTTGCGCCGACCCTTTTCATGGGTGGAATAACCGGGTTTATTTTTTCCAAAACGGTCAATGCGTTGGAATGGGTGAAACTATCGGAAAGTAACTTCGCCCTTGTAGGTATGGCAGGATTGATAGCAGGAGTTATTCACGCGCCTTTAACCGCCATCTTCTTAATTGCTGAGATCACAGATGGCTACGAACTTTTTGCTCCGCTAATGGTGACGTCTGCCATATCTTACCTTACAATCATGTATTATGAGCCCCACTCTATCTACACAAAACGATTGGCCAAAAGGGGTGAATTATTGACGCATCATAAGGACAAAGCCGTTCTGCAACACATAAAGGTTTCAGACCTGATTACCAAGGATGCTACCACCATCAGTCACGAGGCAAACCTGGGCGAGTTGGTACAGGTTATCGCCAACTCTAAAAGAAATATTATACCGGTGCTGGGTGCCAATAATACCTTGTTGGGAATTGTTCCGCTAGACAATGTTCGTCAGATCATGTTCAACCGGGACCTCTACGAGACTACCATGGTCAGCAATTTAATGGTGTTGCCCCCGAATTACGTTTCCTCTAATGAGCCGATGCAACATGTCTTGAAGAAATTTGAAGATTCAGGTGAGTGGAGTCTCCCCGTCATTGACGAAGGTGAATACAAAGGATTCATCCTGAAGACCAACATCTTTTCAGCGTACCGTAAGAAATTGATAGAATTTTCTGATGACTAGTGTGGGCTAGTCTACGGGGACAGCAATCATATTAATCGGGATGCTTAAAGGGATGCTGTAGGACTGCCCCAAGTCAAGCATATCTTCGTCGTCTTCTTCATAATACCAATTAATCGTAACTTTTTTATCCGCTTTGTACATACGCTCAAAGCGCTCCAAGATATCCATGAGATAGCGTGTAGAAGAACTATTGCAATATTCTAGCTTGATATTGAGCGTAGTTTCTTCTTGAGGAGCCATCATGTATTCATCAATCCAGGAAAGAATAGGATCATAAAACTCTGCTGTTCTCTCAGGGATGGATTTCCCTTCTAGCTCGAGAACACCGGTATCAGCATTGAGTGAAAGAGTCGGTAACTTAAAACTGCCCTCCTGCTCTAGATTCTCCATTAGACGATCAAAATAGACTAAAAACGCTATTGACGTAAAGATAATATTTTTCAGAAGTAACCCAAGTGGGCGAGATCGTTCTAAAGAACCACGTTCACGATCCTCTTTTCAACCACAATAACCTTTCTAGGTTCTTTCCCATCCAGCCATTTCACGCTTTGCTCATTACCCAAAACTTCCTTTTCAATTTCGTCCCTGCCCCAACTAACGGGTAAGTTGAGTTTGAACCTGGTCTTACCGTTGAAGGATATTGGATATTCGAAGCTATCACTGACCAAATATTGCTCGTCAAACGAAGGATAAGTGGCGAATGAAATACTCGAATCATTACCCAGTTTGCACCATATTTCCTCGCAGATAAGGGGTGCAAAAGGAGACAATACAATGACTAATTCCGACAAAATCGACCTTTTATTGCACTTTAGGGCTGACAGCTCATTTACGCAAATCATTAAGGCGCTCACGGAAGTATTGAAGGACAAATTATCAATATCATCCTGTACCTTTTTGATCACTTTGCTTAAAGGCCTCAATTCCTCCTCAACGGCTTCTTGATCAGATACAGAGAACTCATTGGCTTCGTTATGATACAGTCTCCAAAATTTGCGTAAAAACTTATGTACGCCTTCAATGCCCTTGGTGTCCCAGGGTTTTGGTTGATCAAGAGGGCCCAGAAACATCTCATACATACGCAGCGTATCAGCTCCATATTGCATGACCAAATCATCTGGATTTATGACATTGCCTTTCCTTTTACTCATCTTCTCCCCGCCTTCACCCAGGATCATTCCCTGATTGATCAATTTTTTGGCAGGTTCGTCGAAGGGGAGATGGCCTAAATCAAACAAAAACTTGGTCCAGAATCGGACGTAGAGCAAATGTCCGGTGGCATGTTCAGCACCCCCTAAATAGAGATCCACATTTTGCCAATAATTAATCGCCTTATCAGATACAAATGCCTCTTCATTAAGCGCATCCATATAGCGCAAGTAATACCAGCTAGAGCCTGCCCACCCAGGCATGGTATTGGTTTCGTAAGGATGGCCCTCCTTCGTRTGCCAGTTTTCCGCCCTCGCCAACGGCGGATTCCCCTCTTCGGTCGGAAGATATTTATCAACTTCAGGCAATTCCAGTGGCAGCTCACTTTCATCTATGAGGTAGGGTGTTTCATCTTTATAATAGACCGGAAATGGTTCACCCCAATACCGCTGTCTGCTAAATATCGCGTCTCGGAACTTATAGTTGATCTTGGCGGTACCAACGCCGTCATCCTCCACCCTTTTAATGATCTCTGATATGGCTTGCGAGATAGTCATGCCATTCAGAAAATCAGAATTGATCATAACACCGTCTTTATTCTCATTGGCGCCTTCTGAAATATCGGTATCAGATACGATTGACACAATTGGTATATCGAAATGTTTTGCAAAATTCCAATCCCTTTGATCTCCCGAAGGAACCGCCATAATTGCACCCGTTCCGTATCCTGCTAACACATAGTCTGAAATCCAAATAGGAATTTTCTCTCCTGAGAATGGGTGAATAGCATATGCTCCGGTAAAAACGCCTGACACTGTTTTCACATCTGTAAGTCGATCTCGCTCTGATCGATTCTTGGCAACTTCTACATATTCCGCAACCGATGTTTTATGAGATTCAGGTGTAATGACATCTACCACTTCATGCTCTGGGGCAAGCACCATAAAGGTAGCTCCAAAAATCGTGTCTGGCCTGGTGGTAAACACTTCCAAGGTGTCGTCAAACCCATCAATATGAAAGTGAATAGAAGCGCCCTCAGAACGCCCGATCCAGTTTCTTTGCATCTCTTTGAGCGCATGCGTCCAATTAATTTCATCCAATCCAGCTAACAGACGATCCGCGTAGGCGGTAATTCGAAGGGACCACTGTTTCATCAATTTTCTTTCAACGGGATACTCTCCTCTCTCAGATACCCCATCTTTGACTTCCTCATTGGCCAATACCGTACCTAGCTTAGGACACCAGTTGACCATGGTTGCTGATAAATAAGCCAATCGGTAGTTGAGTAACATATTTCTCTGCTCTTTCTCTCCCCACGCATTCCACTCTTCAGCAGAAAATGAATCGTGTTCATTATTTGAAGCTGCTATGCCTTCACTTCCACCTAGCTCAAACTTTGCAACCAGCGTATCAATAGACTCTGCCTTGTCGGCGTCCTTATTATACCAGGAATTAAACAGTTTCATAAATATCCACTGTGTCCATTTATAGAATTTAGGATCGCTGGTGCGCACTTCCCGGTCCCAGTCAAATGAAAAGCCAATGAGATCAAGTTGTTTGCGATACGTCTCTATATTTTTCTTCGTGGTAATCGCCGGATGCTGCCCTGTTTCGATGGCATACTGTTCTGCGGGTAATCCGAATGAGTCATAGCCCATTGGATGGAGCACGTTATATCCGGTTAAACGTTTGTATCTGGTAATGATATCAGATGCTATATATCCTAAAGGATGGCCAACATGAAGCCCTTGCCCGGAAGGATAAGGGAACATATCCAGTATATAATACTTCGGTTTTGACTCATCGTTATTGGTTTTGAAGGTTTGATTCACCTTCCAGTATTCCCGCCACCTCTTCTCTATTTCAATAAAATTGTAATCCATGCTTGTAATGCAATATTTTCGATGAGTTGCTTCAGTTTATTTCTTGCAAAATTATAAAAATCCAAGAATACGATTTTCAAATTTTCTTACTTTTGACCGATTGATTAAGCGCATAAAATCATTTACTTCACTAAGTCCGAAGATTTCCATGCCAACAAAAGAAAAGATTGTTAAACGAAGGCTTTACGCCTCTTCAGCATCGACGATCATCAGTATATCTCTGGTGCTTTACATGCTTGGACTGGTCGGTTTGATTATTCTTACGTCTGAGAAGCTCTCSGTGAAGGTCAAGGAGAATATTGGTTTTCACATCTATTTAAAGGATCAGACCAAAGAGGTAGACATTATTCAAATTAAGAWATATCTACAGTCGACTGCCTATGTTAAATCCGCCAGGTCAAAGAGTAAAGAAGAAGCTGTAGCMGAGCTCCAACAGGATATAGATCCGAACGAAGACTTTCTTAAACTATTAGACGGCATCAATCCTTTGCCGGCGTCAATTGATATCATTCTAAATGCCGAATATGCAAATCCGGACAGTATCACATGGATTGAAGAAGACGTGATGCAATATGATGTTGTGAACGAATTCAAATACGATGCAAACCTATTGCATCTTATCAATTCAAATGTCACCCAGATCAGCTTGTTTATTCTGGTATTTGGGGCGCTGCTATTCCTAATTGCAATGGCGTTGATCAACAATACCATACGACTGGTGATTTATTCCCAGCGATTTACCATTCGCACCATGCAGCTGGTAGGGGCCACCAGAGGTTTCATCCGCCGCCCTTTTATCCTCAAGGGCATCACCCACGGAATTGTGGCGGCCCTAATAGCAATCGCTTTTCTATCCGGCTCCCTCTATATGACACAACAGAAAATGCCCGAGTTAATTGAAATTCAAGATATTGAACTGATTGGGACCATTTTCGCAGCTGTTCTTGTGTGTGGCATACTAATATCTTGGTTTTCCACGTTATTTGCAGTCAGGAAATATTTGAAGCTCAAAACCGACGAACTCTATTTTTAACTACCTTTGCATCATGAACAACGAAGCAAAACATGAGGATCCTTCGGGATTTGTATTTGAAAAAAAAGGATATATGATCGTATTGGCGGGAATCCTCATGATCATAACCGGATTTGCACTCATGTCCGGAGGTGGTTCTGATGACCCCAATGTGTTCAACCCAGAAATCTTCAGCTTTAGACGGATTACATTGGCACCAACTGTTGTTATGGCCGGATTTGCGCTTGAGATCTATGCCATTATGCGCAAGCCTAAAGGCTAGACTTACACCTTTTCACTTATTACCATAGGCATTCATGTCTGAATTTGAAGCTTTAATCCTCGGAATCATTCAAGGACTTACGGAGTTTCTTCCTGTATCCAGCAGTGGTCATCTCGAACTGGCCAAAGCGCTCTTCGGATCCGAAACCTTACCTGAAGATTCGCTTTTAATAACGGTGGTGCTCCACGCTGCCACCGCGCTCAGCACCCTTGTTATTTTCAGAAAGGACATCGGTAAGATCATAAAGGGGCTGGTTCAATTTAAAAGCAACGATGAATTCCATTATTCGCTGAAGATTGTAGTATCTATGATCCCAGCAGCAATTATCGGTTTAATGTTCAACGATTTGATTGAAACATTCTACGAAGGCAAAGTCCAACTCGTTGGTGGGATGCTATTGCTCACAGCCGTCTTGCTCTATTTCGCGGATAAAGTGAAACGTACAACAAGCGATATAACCTATTTTCACAGTATTGCCATTGGGGTTGCACAGGCCATTGCCATCCTACCAGGCATTTCCCGATCAGGTGCTACAATATGTACTTCCGTGTTGCTCAAGGTAGATCGTGAAACAGCGGCGCGATTTTCATTCCTGATGGTTGTCCCTTTGATTGTCGGCAAAATGGCCAAGGACATTATGGACGGAGCACTTACTTCCAGCAACATAGAGGCCATTCCGCTTGGCCTTGGCTTCATTGCTGCCTTTGGAACAGGCTTAGTTGCCTGCACCTGGATGATCAGCATCGTTAAAAGAAGCAAGTTGATCTATTTCGCTCTTTACTGCTTAGTTGTAGGTATTATCGCATTGATTCTTGGATAAGCCCACCATCATGAAGCCTATTGATCTTCCACTAAGCCAGATAAACGACATTAAGGAAGGTGCATTAATCCTGATTGACAAGCCACTCACATGGACCTCTTTTGATGTTGTAAATAAGATCCGATACTTTCTAAAAAAGAACCTGGACACTGGCCGTATAAAGGTTGGCCATGCAGGTACGCTGGACCCTCTCGCAACCGGGTTACTCATTGTTTGTGTGGGAAAATACACCAAACGAATCGATGAAATTCAAAAGCAAAAGAAAGAATACCAGGGCACGCTGGAATTGGGTGCAACAACTCCCTCTTATGATCTAGAAACAGAAATAGACCACACGTTCCCGACGGATAGCCTATCAGAAGATTCACTGATTGAGACTGCTCAATTCTTTGAAGGAGATATCGAACAAATCCCTCCCATCTATTCGGCTGTAAAAGTACAAGGGGTCCGTTCTTACAAAAATGCAAGGCAGAATAAAATAATTCAACTCAATGCTCGTACTGTAAGTATAGAACACTTCAAAATATCGAGTATACAAATGCCAGAAGTTAAATTTACCGTCTCTTGCTCTACGGGTACGTATATCCGTTCCCTAGTGCATGATTTTGGCAAGAAACTGGGCAATGGAGCTCACCTGACGGCCCTATCAAGAACAAAAATTGGGGACTTTCAGCTTAAGGATGCATGGAAGCTAAGTGAAGTATTAAACTAATAAATTAATCGGAAGAATCTTGAAAATTAGCCTATAAATTGATACTTTCGCGACCTCTATAATGTATAAGGAATTATAGACAAAGATCTACAAAACGATGAAGTTATCACAATTCAAATTCAACTTACCTCAAACATTACTCGCTGAACGGCCAACGGACCAACGTGACGAATCGCGATTGATGATTGTGAACAGAGCAGATGGAACGATCGAACACAAGATTTTCAAAGATCTACTTGAGTACTTTGAAGACCAGGATCAGCTGGTAGTCAATAATACCAAGGTATTCCCGGCACGCATCTATGGCAACAAAGAGAAGACGGGAGCTAAAATTGAAGTGTTTTTACTTCGAGAATTAAGTAGAGAACAGCTGCTTTGGGATGTATTGGTGGATCCTGCAAGGAAAATCCGGATAGGCAATAAGCTCTATTTTGGAGAAGATGAAACGTTGGTCGCTGAGGTGATTGACAACACCACTTCAAGAGGAAGAACACTGCGTTTTCTTTATGACGGAAGTTATGAGGAGTTTAAACAGGTTATTGAGGAGTTGGGAGAAACGCCACTTCCAAAATACATCAAAAGGGCTGCAGATGAATCAGATAAAGAAAGGTATCAGACCATCTACGCCAAACATGAAGGTGCTGTTGCAGCTCCTACAGCTGGTTTACATTTCAGCCGTGAATTGATGAAGAAAATGGAACTCAAAGGCGTTGGCATTAGTGAGGTCACATTACATGTTGGCTTGGGTACCTTCAGATCTATAGAAGTAGAAGACCTTACCAAACATAAAATGGACTCGGAGGAAATCTCCATTCCAATGGAGACTGTTAATGCCATTAACAAGGCGAAAGAGGCCAGGAGAAGGGTATGTGCTGTAGGAACAACAACCATGCGGGCTATAGAAACCTCGGTATCAACCACTGGCATGCTTAAACCTTACGACGGATGGACCAATAAGTTCATCTTTCCCCCTTATGACTTTAGAATTGCAAATTGTATGATTAGCAATTTCCACTTACCTCAATCGTCGCTATTCATGATGGTTTGCGCTTTTGGTGGATACGATTTGATGTTTGAAGCCTACAAGACTGCCATCAAGGAGAAGTACCGATTCTTTAGCTATGGCGACGCCATGTTGATCCTYTGACGTACTAATGTGTCCKTAGCTGCGAAATATGTCATTATTGCCGCYGGYGGRAGTGGCTCCCGTTTTARCAGTAATCTTCCTAARCAATTTGTYGAGTTAGCAGGAAKGCCYGTGCTYATGCGCACCATAGACGCATTCCAASRGGCCATCCCKTCGATWCAAGTCATCCTGGTACTGCCRAGSGARCATATTGACCTYTGGAAARRCTTACAAAAGAAGCATCAACTGAGCATCTCCCCCAAAGTRATAACGGGCGGRGAAACCCGATTTAATTCGGTAAAAAATGGCCTTTCTGCTATCGCAGATAAGGAGGGGYTGGTAGCCATTCACGATGGCGTTAGACCGCTCATTGGAAAAGAATTAATCTGTMGGGTATTCAAYGGAGCCGAAGAGAATGGAAATGCCATCCCTGTTGTTAACGTTATTGATTCGCTGAGAAAAATTGATGGTGACGATAATGTACCTGTCAACAGAGATCATTTCAAGATTGTTCAAACTCCACAATGTTTTAAGTTGTCTACCATTAAAAAAGCTTTTAATCAGTCCTATGCGCCAGCATTTACAGATGAAGCATCTGTTGTAGAATCAGCCGGAGAAACAATTCACTTAGTGGAAGGAGAACGCATCAACATCAAAATAACCACACCAACAGATCTGCTAATCGCAGAATCCTTTTATACGGGAAGATTACAATAGTACACGGACCTTGCTTGCTTGATCAATCATTACATTGTCTAGATCCACATCGTAAATAAGATTGACCCCAGGTTGCTTTCCCCTTTCAAAGGTGCCTAATTTATCCTCAAAACCAAGAAACTTCGCGCCATTATCGGTGGCCCACGTGAGTAGAGTGGACAGGTCAAAGCGCGTATCACTTTTGACAAGCGTCTTCAATTCATCCAAGATCGACAAGCTCCAATTTGATGCAAGACTGTCGGTTCCCAGTGTTATCATGCGATCATTTTTCGCTAATAGCTGAATATCAGGCAACATTTGTTCAATATACAGATTGGCATTCGGGCAAAGGCAAAAACTTAACTTGGCATTGTATTCTTCCGCTTTCAATAGATCAGCCTGGTTTGTATACGTGTTATGCACCAACAGCAATGACACGCCTTCCCCTAACGCACGCAACACTGCCTCCAGTGAGTTCGTTCCTGTTGCACGGAAGAACTTCAAATCATTACCCAATTTAGCGTAGAAGTCTTTAATTGGCCCTGTGCCATCGCTAAACAACACATTCTCATGCTCTGATTCTTGGTTGTGAATGCACAAAGGCTCACCTGTTCTCCTCGCATGCTCCGAAAGTAGTTGCAGTAATTTCGAAGATACGGTATAAGGTGCGTGTGGAACCACCGAGCTGGTCATCCCTTGCATTTTAGATCGATCTTGCAATTTCACACCCTCAGAAAACACGGCCTCAGCTTTATCGGGATCAATTGATATGACCTCAATAAAATTGTGATACTGCATTGCACTTTCAGCTTTCAAGCAGAAGGAATCGTCCGTATTACAAATATCACCTACTGCCACAATGCCATTATCCTTCATCGTGCGTTGTGCTTCTCGCATTGCGTGCTCAATGATTTCCTTTTCTGCTTTTCGCAAATTAATGATAGGTGTAATAAAATTCACCAACCCTTGCTTTTCTGGCAATAGGCCTTTAAGATGAGATAATTCAAGGTGACAATGAGCGTTTATAAAGCCGGGACAAAGGAATCCAGGAACGCGCAAAACATCTTCCAATCCCTCATTATTTTCAAGCACATCCAATACCACACCATGGTCATCCGTTATTAATATACCATTCGCAATCGGAGGCGAATTGATAGGGAAAATGAAATCTGCAGAAAATTTTCTCACCAGATATAAAAAAGTGGAATTAATCAAAAATAATCATTATATTTACTTAATTGGCATCCTATTTGGAGAGCGGTGAGACATGTTACAACAGAGACTACAACAAAAGCTACAACAAAAATTATCGCCACAGCAAATTCAGTTGATGAAATTGCTGCAAATTCCAACCATCGCGCTTGAGCAAAGAATCAAGGAGGAGATGGAATCGAATCCCGCGTTAGAAGAAGGTGCCGAGGCCGATGAGACCGAGGAGGATCTTTTAGACGAGTATGGCGAGGAAACCCAAGATTCTGACGACGAGTTCGATTTGGAAGATTACCTGCAAGACGATGAAATTCCGTCTTATAGGTTAACGGCCAAGAATACCGGAAAGGATATTGACGATAAGGTAATCCCTATTTCGGTTGCTAAAACATTCCACGAGATGCTCATGACGCAGCTAGGTTTGCAAATGTTGGCAGAAGAAGAGTATCAAATCGCCAGTCATCTAATTGGAAGCATTGACGACGACGGATATTTGAGAAGAGAGCTTCCTGCCATCGTAGATGACCTTGCATTCACGCAAAATGTGATTACCACCGAGGAGCAATTGAAAGAACAACTAAAGGTGGTCCAACAACTCGATCCACCAGGTGTTGGTGCACGAGATCTACAGGAATGCTTGATCCTTCAAATGGGACGCAAAGAACTGTCCGAGAAAGCCGAATTAACGGCGCTGAGTATCCTAAAGAATCACTTCGATGAATTCACCAAGAAACACTATGATAAGATCATGGGTAAACTTGAAATAGACGAGGAAATGCTCAAGGATGCCATGGATGAGATTCTAAAATTAAATCCCAGGCCCGGGAACTCTCTTGCGGAGAGCCAAAAACCGGTTCAGCACATCATCCCTGATTTTATCTTGGAAAAGACTGATGGTGAACTCTCGTTATCACTAAACTCCAATAACGCTCCTGAACTTAAGGTTAGCAGAAGTTACGCTGAAATGTTGGAGACGTATTCACATATCAAAGGCAAAGCTGATAAGGAACAAAAGAATGCCATTATGTTTGTGAAGCAAAAAATTGACAGTGCAAGATGGTTCATTGATGCTATTAAACAAAGACAAGAAACTTTGCTCAAGACCATGTCCGCAATCGTAGATTACCAAAAAAATTACTTTGCAGATGGAGATGAAACCAAACTACGCCCAATGATACTCAAGAACATTGCGGAGATTGTTGAAATGGACATCTCCACCGTTTCCAGGGTAGCAAATAGCAAGTATATTGACACACCTTTCGGAACCTTTCTTTTGAAGACCTTCTTCTCGGAGTCAATGACAAACGAAGATGGAGAAGAAGTATCAACACGAGAAATCAAGAAAATCTTGCAGGATTGTGTTGAAGCGGAGGACAAAAGAAAGCCACTGGCCGATGAAAAGCTTGCCCAAATGCTGAAAACGAAGGGCTATAACATCGCGAGGAGAACCATTGCAAAATACAGAGAGCAACTTAGCATTCCAGTTGCTCGCTTGAGAAAGGAATTATAATTTGCAATGAAGTTTCCCAAACTGATCTCTACCGTCTTTCATCCACTTTTTATGCCCTTGATGGGGATGTTGTTGGTGTTCAATTCGAGCTCCTACATCAATTCCAGTATTCCTAAAAACATCCAATGGGTAACATTATTCACCATATTCATTTTTACGTGTTTATTTCCCATGCTGAACATTCTGTACCTGCACCGCAAGGGATTAATAAATAGCGTTTATCTTGAAACAAGGGAAGAAAGACAGTTGCCATATGGGATAACCATCGCATTCTACTTCATTCTTTACTATTTCTTAAAGGAACTACAGCTTCCACCGGTCCTGTACCTCGTTATCCTCGGTTCAACACTGGCAAGTGTGATGGCCTTTATCATTAACTTGAAGTGGAAAATATCCGCGCATATGATTGGTATTGGTGGAATGATAGGCGCGATTCTGGGAATTTCAGAAAGATTAACGCTTGACCTGAATTCGATCTTAATAGCCTTATTTTGTATTGCTGGATTAATCGGATTTTCACGACTTCGGCTCAAGGCCCACAGCCCTTTTCAGATCTACCTTGGATTTTTTGTAGGCATGGGCAGCGTGCTCCTGATGGTAATTTGAGTCTGACCAGAGAGCTTATTGCAACGCCACCTTCATCGTGTAGCGTATCTCAACATTCCCCGGATCCCAGGCCGGAAGCGAGGCAATTGCCCTTTTGATTTCATTCGCCAAAACGACCGACACGTTCTCATCTAATACAATGCTCCCCAATGAACCATTGGCCTTAATACGCATTGTTATTTCCACATGCCCCCCTTCACCGAGCACAATATGAAGCGCATTGATTTTCTTAACGATATCCTCCTTAAGTTTTTCATCTCCCCCTTTGTAAATGGGAAATCCCTGCTCGTCTTCGTATTCAGGAGCATATCCTGAAAAGCTTTTCTGCTTGACTTTCTTCTTCGTACTTCCCTTTGTGCTCGTCGATGTTCCAATTCTTTCAACTGAAAACAATTCCACCGATGCCGTTAGAAATGTTTCCCTGGGAGTTGCTGGTTCCACCAACGGATCAGGTTCAGATTGCCGAACATCCTGACCGACATTATCACTTGAACTAGCTGCTAGCTCTTGACCATCTGCATCTAGAAGGTTCTCTCCGGTCGATACCTGGATTTCACTTTCAGCAACCGTTGCATCATCCGAAATTGATTTTTCAACGGACGCTGATGCCGCTGTCTGCTCCGGAGATTCACTTTCACCATTTGCAGCATTCTGAGGTTGATTTTGTAATTCTTCCACAGCGAGTGGAATTCCCTCAAGCTCAATTGGAACTTCCCAGTCCGCGTGTCTGCCGGTACTGTCTGCTGCGTATTCAGGTGGGATGATGAACAAATTACCTGCTGCAAGTAAAACACCAGTTAAAGCAGCAGCAATCGAAATGAACAGATTGAAATTCCAATCCCGGCCATGGGTTCCGCCTTGAGAGATACGTTTATCTACCTTCAAATCAATGGCCGCCGCTAAAGCGGTTATCTCCCCAATATCATCAGGTTGAAGGTGCCCAATAACCTCAGAACACAAAGAACAACCCAGCAGGTGCCTTTCCATAACATGACTCTCCTGCTCACCCAATGCTGCATCTTTATATTTCAGCATCTGGTCCAATGATGGACAAGTGTTTTCATCGAACGATATATTATCTAGCCTATCACTCATTTGTTGCTGTTGTTAAATATATAGCCAGGTTTCGCTTCCCATTCTGAATGTAACTTTTCACCTTTTTTAGATCGTGTCCCGTCAGGCCTACCACTTCTTTGTAGCTCTTTTCTTTTAAATAGAACAGTTGGATACACTCTTTTTGTTCGGCTTTCAAGGAATCAATTCCCTCCTGAAGCCGGCCAATGTTATTCTGAATAATGTCCGATTCACTTTCTAGGTCTTCAAAAGAGTTCGATTCCATAAAGGAATCGTCACTTTTTTGGTAGGCCCTCTCTTTCTCTTTTTCACGTTGCTGTGAACGCAGGCGCTTAAAGCAATGGTTTCTGACGACCGTAAATAACCAGGCTTTAAAATTTTGAACTTCGTGGTGCATTAAATCCCTGATCAGCACTTCAAAAATCTCCATCGCGGCATCCTCACTATCGGTCTTGTTCTTCAAGTACTTCATACACAGAACAGCGACCAAATGCGTGTAGCGATGGTACAGTGCTCCWACAACCTTCAAATCWTCAGTTGYCTTGTACCGATCAATTAATTCCCTATCTGATAARCTTACAACCACCCAAAATTTTTATGGAAATCTAACAACACAGGACCTAACAATCATTGAGGTTAAAACAAAAYAACAATCAAAAAMGGGTCTTATGAAACGAATCTTCCCCCAATCACCGGTTAATCTGCCTAATTTAAAACTATTCAATCCATCATCCAAAATTGRGTATTYGYCAGSWACTGCTCTATTTGCTCTGMTCACGGTCCTTACMATGWCAACAGCAGTTAAGGGCCAGGACCCTCAATTCACGCAATTCTTCGCCAATCCCTTATATCTTAATCCTGCTTTTACCGGCTCTATAGAATGTTCCAGATTGGTTTTGAATCATCGCAACCAATGGCCCGCGTTATCAGGAACGTTCGTGACATCTAGTGTTTCCTATGATCAGCGTGTAGACGCTCTGGGTGGAGGACTTGGCGTTTTAATACTGCACGATCAAGCCGGAAGTGGAACATTAAATACAACAAGCGGAAGTTTACTTTATTCCTATTATTCCAAAATAAACAGAACGTTATCTATCCGGGCTGGATTCCAAGTAGGTTATGTACAAAAAAGACTGGATTGGGAGCAGCTCACTTTCGGTGACATGATTGATCCACGATACGGATTTGTATATCAAACGGCAGAGACCGAAGTCAGCAATACCAATGGAAATCTGGACTTAGCGGCAGGAGGAGTAGTATACAGCTCAAAGTATTTTGGTGGTGTAGCGGTACACCATTTAACACAACCAACGGAAGGATTTGTTGATCAACATCAGGCAAAACTGCCTTTTAAATTATCCATTCATGGGGGCGCTTTGATTCCATTGGACCAACAAGGAGCACTCAAGTTTTCCCCAAACATTGTCATACAAAAGCAGCAAGATTTCCAACAAATCAACTTTGGGTTTTATCTAAAGAAAAGAGCTATTTACGGCGGATTGTGGTACCGACAGGCAGAGCGCAACTCAGATTCCTTCATTATTTTAGCCGGAGTTCAGGAGGGAAGCTTTCAATTCGGATACAGCTATGATATCACGCTCTCCAGACTAAGCAATGCGTCCGCTGGATCTCACGAACTTTCTATGCGTTTGATATTGGGATGCAAGCCAAAAAAAAAGATTTACCTCCCACTACCTTGCTTCTTTGAATAGGTTCACTTTAACACCTCCACTCTGCCAATAATCCCCATAATGCCTGGAGAAGTCTCATGCCAAATGCGTTGCTTGTGGTCAATTCCAAAAATCTCGTCCCCATAACTATAAATCCAATCATAACGGCTGTTGGCAGATTCCGTTTTATGACCGATAAGAATGGCCTTACCATAATTATCAAACCAAATAATCCTATCCTCCGCGTCGACAAAGTAGAGATTGTCATCATCATCAAATCGGCATTTAAAAATCAATGCTACCGTTGGAGTCGTGTCCTGAACCATTGATGAATCTGTACCATAGGCTTTTACATTTAAAAGGTGTTTCGCCTCAAGCCAACCGGTTTCAATCGCGAATAGCCGTGCACTTTTAGGCGGGTACTTTAGGCTATCATATTTGTAATTCAATGAAGAAAGACCTGCCAAAGCTTCCTCTAGCGTCGCACCCATCTGGTGCAAAATAAAGCCAGAAAATTTATCCGCAGCGAGCTCATCGCCTGGACTGCTCTTTTTACCGTTTAAGGTATGGCCCGAGAGGTGATGTGCTATCTCGTGCGCAAGCACACTTACTGCGGCCCAGTCCGTATTCGTTTTATTCTTCAGCCTTATGATAAAGTCGGGATTGTAGGCGATGTACCGTTTATCTCCCTTGATAAAAGCCAATACCGTTGGAACAGTACCAGAGGTCACCAGGAAATTGGGGATGAGCCCAGTATACCTGACAATCTTTCCAACTGCCTCTTTAGCTTCTTTGTCCGGCTCATATCCAAACTTGCCTAAAGACAGTGAATCAGTCTGAGCTTGCGCGTCAATCGCCATCCATGAGACGAGAACAAATATTAAAAATTGTGAAAAGTACCGCTGAGAAAATGTCATCCAGTTCCAAAGAAACAATAATTCAAGAAATATCTTAGCTGCAATAGATTATCCCTAGATAAGAACGGATAGTTCCCATTATCATGTATATTTATCTGATTATTCACCCCCTTAACTCCCTCACATGCAATTAAAACACGCCTTTCCTTTATTATTCATTTTCTTGATTATTTACAGTTCCGTTTTAATGAACGGTTGTAGCGACCAAAAGACCTCCCGACATGTCGACCCGGCCTTTACCGGATACATTTCGGCATTTACTTCAGGAATAATATCCAACGGGTCTTCTATCAAAATCCGGCTGATGCAGGAACAGGTTGTTGAGCTCCATACCGCTATAAAAGAAAAGCTCTTTGAATTCTCCCCCGAAATAGAAGGAGAGGCCAACTGGATCGACAATCGCACCATTGAATTCATTCCYTCAAAATTCCTGCCGTCRGGGAAACTCTTCGAAGCCGAATTTCATTTATCCAAGMTAATGGACGTGCCCGAGAAGYTAAAAACGCTTCCATTTGGATTTGAAACSATTCAACARGCCTTAARTSTAGATTTTGAAGGCATGCGTGCTTAYGACATAGAGAATYTGAAATGGCAACGCCTGGAAGGWCAATTGGTAACYKCCGACCAGGCTCATGATCTGGTGATAGAAGAYATCATCAATGCCACCCAAAAYGGGATGGMGCTCAATGTYACCTGGGATCATCTTGGRGATGGCAGGACCCATCGTTTCACTATTGACAGCATCAASAGGACCGAAGATCGGGAGCAGRTACGCATAGGCTGGGATGGYGAAAARATYGGAATAGAYGGTGATGATGAAAAAACATTCGACATTCCTCCTYTGGGTGAGTTCAAGGTCATCAGTTTAAAGRTAACTCAACAACCCACACAATTTGTCACCGTTTATTTCTCTGACCCYATCCAACCTGATCAAGACMTTGAAGGYYTGATTTACCTGGARTCCGGTGCAGGAATWAAGATCGTCAAAGAGGAGAAYTCCATTCGTGTRTATCCTGAYAAAAGGCAAACTGGAACGACCAAATTGATGGTGGATAACGGCATAMGGAATATCATGAGCTACCAGTTAATGGAGGGCTATGGCCGGAATATTTCATTTACCAACATCAAACCAGCAGTAGAACTCATTGGCAAAGGTGTCATCCTACCCAATACCAAGGGTTTGATCTTTCCTTTCAAAGCTGTCAACATTAGGGCTGTGGAGGTTAAAATAATTAAAGTGTATGAAGACAATGTTGCTCAATTTCTTCAGGTAAACCAGTTTGATGGTTACACAGAAATGCAACGTGTTGGAAGGATTGTCTACAAAGGCGATGTGTCTTTGAAAGCAGACAAAGCAATTGACTATGGCTTATGGAACAACTTCTCCATCGACCTTTCCAAGTTTGTCCAGGCAGAACCTGGAGCAATCTATCGGGTTAAACTCAGCGTAAAAAAGAGGCACTCCATGTATCCTTGCGAAGGGGACGAAGAAGGTGATGATAGCGATATCATCTCGAGCCTCAATAATTTAGAAGAGGATCCTGAGGAGAAAAGATATGATGGGCCTGGAGACGATTACTGGTATTATGATGAAGACTACTACGGTTACAATGCTGACTATAATTATCAGGAACGCGATAATCCATGCAAGGAATCTTACTACTTGCGAGGTAGACGCAACGTGTCGCGAAACATTTTTGCCTCTGACTTGGGCCTCATTGCCAAATCAGGAGCCGGCACTTCGCTATCTGTCGCCGTGACCGACATCAAGACTACTGAGCCCATGGAAGCTGTGGATATCGACATCTACAACTATCAAAACAAATTGATCGGCACCAATGTCACTGACGCTGATGGGTTCACAACCATAGATCTCACCAAGCATCCTTTTTTACTCATCGCCCGCAAGGGAAAGCAAATAGGATATTTGAGGTTGGATGATGGCACTTCTTTGTCGTTAAGTATGTTTGATGTAGGTGGTCAGCGTACCAAGAAAGGCGTCAAGGGTTTTATCTATGGTGAACGCGGTGTATGGAGGCCCGGTGACTCCTTGTATTTATCGTTCATCTTAGAAGACAAAAACAATGTACTTCCAGATAATCACCCGGTGGTATTTGAACTGTATACTCCGGAAAGTCAGCTCTACGAACGCAAAGTGAGCCTGAATCCCATGCATGGGTTTTATAATTTCAGCACCAAAACTGATCCAGAAGCGCCAACAGGGAACTGGTTGGCCAAGGTAAAAGTTGGTGGTTCTGTTTTTACAAAGCGCGTCAAAATTGAAGCCATTAAACCAAACCGTTTGAAGCTCAAATTGGATTTTCACGCTGACATTTTGCGAGATACCGAGTCACCTCAAGGAGATTTATTGGTCAAATGGCTACACGGGGCCAAGGCTCGCAATCTCAAGGCAGATGTGGAGATGACGATGACACGAGGCCGGACAGCGTTCGAGGCGTATAAGGACTTTGTTTTCGACGATCCTTCCAAGCAGTTTGAGGTGGAAGAAAAAATGATCTTCCAGGGTAATCTCGACGCTGACGGAGCTGCTTCAGTGGTACCCAACATCAACGTATCTGACAATGCTCCGGGAATGTTGACCGCTTTCTTTAAGGTGCGTGCTTTTGAAAGAGGGGGCGACTTTAGTGTCAATAGCTTTTCAATTCCATACTCTCCTTACCGCGGATATGTAGGTTGCAAAATTCCGGAGGGACCAGGTTGGAATGGCGCCTTGTATTCCGATGAGCCAAATGTCATTCCAATCGTCACCGTGGATGAATATGGCCAACCAGTAGATCGGGAAAATTTAAAAATAGAGATCTTCAATATCTACTGGCGTTGGTGGTGGGAAAGAGCGGAAGAAGATAACCTTGCCTATTATGTATCCAACCGAAACCGAAACTTGATTAAAACGGAATACATCAGCACCAAAAATGGAAAGGCCATGTATGAAATGAATCTGGATGGCCGCTACTATGGCCGAAAGTTCATCCGAATTACGGATGCCGAAACAGGACACAGCGTTGGCAAGGCCTTCTATACTACGTATAAAAGTTGGTGGAGTCAACCAGGAGGAGACAACCCTGGTGGAGCAGAAATGCTCACCTTCACCACCGATAAAACCAAATATGACGTGGGAGAAACGGTGCGGGTTGAGCTTCCCGAATCTCAGGAGGGCCGCTCTCTAGTAAGCATAGAATCCGGTTCCAAAGTAATCAAGACTTTTTGGGTTGAAGCCAAGGAAGACGGCAACAAATTTGACTTTAAGGTAACACCAGAAATGGCGCCAAATGTCTATGTTCATGTAACGTTGGTTCAGCCCCATGCGCAGACAGTCAATGATATGCCGATTAGACTTTA
>JAESRW010000018.1 GCA_016764395.1 Flavobacteriales bacterium | reverse complement strand
TAGTACTGGTAAAGTTAAGCTTGAAATTATTTTTGAGCGCTAGAGGTTCTTCTTCATCACAACTGGAAGCAAAGCACAAAATAAGGCTGATGAAAAAAAACTTATATGCTTCAATGGTTTTCATAACAATTAATTTACCCTGTCAGTTCAACAATGTGAGATGACTGAAACGGATATAAAAGTTACAAAATAGTGGTCACATTTCCAATGCATAAACGGGCTTAGTTTAACATGAAAACCCACGTCCTTTGGGCGTGGTCATGCTCTGGCGGCTACGCCTTCTTGTTTGTTATTTGCTCTTCAATGAACGGTCGAATAATAGAACAGCTGAACAGTAGAATGAAGAAATTTATTAACTAATCGAATATGAAAATTCATAAATCGTCATTCAAATGTTCAGCTGTTCCAATGTTCAAAAGCCCCTTTTGGGGCAACTCAAAGCCACCTTCTAAGAAGGTGTAGTTTTTAATTTTTACTTAGCTAACCCTTCCACCCGAATTGAATGTTGGACCTCGAGTTACCTTTCCGTTGATGCCTTTTTTACCAGGTTCTACAAGAATTTAAGGTCCATTACAGCACGGCTAATTCGGCTTTTAAATTCTCCCGCGCTTGCGGTTCGTAATTTTTATGAAACCAATCCGTTTTGAATATGTGGTCCATTTCGAGAAAATGACGCAGTATTTTCTTTCTTCCAGCCTTGTAGAGAAACATGGGGAAAATGGCGTACTCTTTCCTGATCATTTGGGTGTAGGACTCGTAAGTCTCAGCATCTTCACCCAGAATGGCAAGGTCAATATCGACCAGGTAGTTGGTATCACTGTCTTCTTGGCTATGGTGCTCCTTAGTGGCTATAATCTGCATCTGACACCTAGCAATTTGGTCATCTGGTAATCCTAGCTTGACCAGGCGCTCTTTAGCGAGGTCCGCACTTTTCTGTTCGTTGTCTTGTCGTTTGACGTTGTACACGATATCGTGATAGAATATGGAGAAAAGAACTGTGTTGAGATCGCCTAGATAGGCCTGATGCTCCAGTGCCTTGTCGATCATATATTCCAAATGATTTAGATTGTGGTAATGCCTTTTCCTCCCAGAGTATTGCTCTTCTATTTCCTGCCACAGTCCGTCAATTAATTCCTGGTCACTAGAATAAGAAGAGGCCAGTGTATGCCATCGAGATTTCATTCGTTTCAAATTTCTTATTTAGTTATTGCACAACGATTCCTTTAGTTTGGATCGCACCATTCACAGTAAGTTTACTCAAATAAATTTCCTTCGACAAGCCTTTCAATAGCTGACCAGGGTTGTGCGCACCAACTAACATTGAGGCTAACGCAATAGAGGGTTTAGATACTCCCAGGCTACAGCAGGTGTTCAAATTTATTCATCTGGTACTCTTTAATGCCCTTAGAAAATCACGTTGCTGTTTGTAGGATTGGGAAACAGTACAAAAGAGGGAAGATAAATGGTGAGATGGATTCCCCATTTTAAGTACGTTTTTTGGCCCGTGGATACACTAAACTTTTTAAAGGATCGTTAATGCCTCCGTACCTGCCTATTTTTTTCTAAATTTGCCGCTTCTTACGCCGCCCCTTCGATATTAGTATAATAGCGTAGGTGTACGTTTGGCGAAACCGTAAAAAATGGAGTACAAAAAACTGAACAACATACTGGGATGGTCTACATTCCTGGTAGCCGCCTTTACTTTTCTTTCTACCATTGAGCCGACCGTGAGTTTTTGGGACTGCGGTGAGTATATAGCTACAGCCTTTAAATTAGAAGTGGGTCACCCACCAGGTGGGCCATTCTTTCAGATGCTTGGTCGATTGGTAACCATGTTCACCCCAGCTGATAAAGCTGCGTTGATGATCAATGGGCTATCTGCGATGTGTAGTGCGTTCACAATTCTCTTTCTRTTTTGGTCAATCACCGCCCTGGCGAAGAAATTAATCGAACGTTCGGGCAGATCCATGGAGGAATACAAATGGGCGGTCTTGGGCGCTGGTGTGATTGGCGGCCTTTCCTACACCTGGTCAGATACATTCTGGTTCTCTGCTGTTGAGGGGGAAGTGTATGCGATGTCATCATTCTTTACCGCATTCGTCTTCTGGGCCATTCTGAAATGGGAAACCATTCCAAAAGATCAATATCCTGATCGTTGGATCGTACTCATTGCATATCTTATGGGCTTATCCATTGGGGTTCACCTCCTGAACTTATTGACCATTCCAGCTTTGGCATTTGTCTATTACTTCAAAAAGGAGGAAGTCTCGAGAATAGGAATCATTAAAACAGTAATCATTTCCTTTCTTATATTATTTGGAATTCAATACGGAATCGTTCAATATATGATCAAAGCAGGTTCCTACTTTGAGTTGGCATTTGTGAATGGTTTGGGGATGCCATTTGGTACCGGAATGATTGTGTATGCGTTGCTTATTATTGCTGGTGTGATCTATGGATTAAAATGGACCCACGATAAAAATAAACCACAATGGAACACGGTTATTCTCTGTTTCATGATGATTTGTATTGGCTATTCTTCCTATGGACAAATCGTGGTACGCTCTGCTGCGAATCCACCGATGGATGAAAATAATCCAGAGAATGTATTCGCCTTTATCTCCTACTTGAGCCGGGAGCAATATGGAGATCGGCCTTTAGCGCATGGCCAGTATTTTAATGCTCCACTGGATAAGCGTAAGCCATATAAAGATGGATCTCCTGTTTATTGGCCTGATCCTGTCAAAGGTAAATATGTCGTTACGGATGATAAGAAACAGTCAATACCCAATTATGATTCAAAGTTCAAATCGGTCTTTCCGAGGATGTACAGCGATAAGAAGAATCATGTCAGGGCCTATAAACGTTGGTCTGGCTTTAAGGGGACCAATAAAAAGAAGCCCTCATTTGGCGAAAATTTGAGGTTCTTCTTTACCTACCAGATTAACTGGATGTACACCAGGTATTTCTTTTGGAATTTTGTTGGCAGACAAAACGACCTGCAAGGACATGGGAGTATCTTGAATGGAAACTGGTACAGTGGGATACCTTTTATTGATGAATTTCACTTGGGCCCTCAGGATGATTTGCCTGAGAGTATGACCAATAATAAAGCCTATAATCGACTTTATGGTCTTCCATTTTTGTTGGGACTGTTGGGCTTGTTCTTTCACTACTATTCTGATAAGAAAGGATTTACCGTAGTAATGATCTTGTTTTTACTGACGGGCCTTGGTATTATTGTATTCTTGAATCAATACCCATATCAACCTCGTGAGCGAGATTATGCCTATGCCGCATCGTTTTATGCCTTTGCCATTTGGATCGGATTGGGAGTCATGGGTTTGTATGAGTTGGTTAAAAAGTACTTGTCCGGTAATAGGGGTGCCATAGCATCGATTGTTGTATCGGCTGCGGTACCTGCCATTATGGTATCAGAAGAGTGGGATGACCACGACCGTTCCGGTTTGTATACGGCACGTGATTTTGCCGCAAATTATTTGCAATCGTGTGAGAAGAATGCGATTTTGTTTACCAATGGGGATAACGATACTTTCCCATTGTGGTATGCGCAGGAGGTGGAAGGCATCCGGACAGATGTGAGGGTGATGAACCTCAGCCTCTCTAACACAGATTGGTATATCGACCAAATGAGCAGAAAGGCTTACGACTCTGATCCTGTGCCATTCTCCATGACTTCAGACATGTATCGCCAGGGTACCAGGGACTATATTCCATTTTACGAAAATAAAAATGTCAAAGGCCATAGGGAGCTTTCTGAGCTGATGGATTTTGTAAAGAGTGACAGTCCTCAGGCCAAGATCAAAACACAGAGTGGAAAATGGCTCAACTATCTACCAACTAAAAAATTCAGCCTCAAAGTTCCTAAGGACAAAGTAGTGAGCAATGGTACGGTTAAACCAGAGATGGCTGATAGAATAGTGGACAGATTGATTTGGGAGAAGAAAGGTAATTATGTGCTCAAGAATAGCCTCATGCAGCTAGATATGCTCCAAAATAACGACTGGGATCGCCCCGTATACTTTGCCATTACGGTTGGAGGCGATGCTTATCTGCAACTGGAGAATTATTTCCAATTGGAGGGATTGGCATATAGGCTGGTTCCCATCCGGACTGGCGGGCAGGCAGGTCAAGTGGGACGTGTTGATACTGATATTATGTTTGACAACGTGATGAACAAGTTCAGATGGGGCGGTATGGACGGAGATGTGTATATGGGTGAAACCAACATGCGGATGACTTACAATCTCAGAAATAATTTTGCCCGATTAGCCGATGCGCTTTTGCAGGAAAATAAAGTTGATTCAGCTGTTCAGGTGTTGGATAAGTGCATTGCTGTTATGCCCGATCATTCAATCCCGTATAACTTCTTTATGACCCCGGTGGCAGAAGCATACTACCGTGCTGGTGAGACGGAAAAGGCAAATGCACTTGTGACCAGATTGGGTGAGATTTATGAAGATGATCTGGATTACTATTTGTCTCTCAGGGGAGACTTCGCGAAGGATATCGGTCAGGAAACGGGGAGGGCGATACAAGTGTATCAGCGCTTGGTTCAATTGACACAGCGCTATAAGCAAGAAGAACTGCATACCAAGCTTAAAGATAAGTATACGATCTTCCAGGGTGATTACCAGCTTTTTCAGAGGTAAGATCGCTTTGCTGTAAGACCGCTTCGCTGTAGGATCGCTTCGCTGTAAGATCGCTTCGCTGTAGGATCGCTTCGCTGTAGGATCGCTTCGCTGTATGACCGCTTCGCTGTATGACCGCTTCGCTGTAAGACTGCTTCGCTGTAAGATCGCTTCGCTGTAGGTTCGCTTCGCTGTATGATCGCTTTGCTGTAAGATCGCTTCGCTGTAGGATCGCTTCGCTGTAAGATCGCTTCGCTGTAGGATCGCTTCGCTGTATGACCGCTTCGCTGTAAGACTGCTGTGCTGTGTCACAGCTGTGCGGTAAGATTTCTGCATTGTAAATGTTGTGCTCATGCTGAAGCAATGACTACATCATAAAGAACGATAAAACAACGGGATGCTAATGGTGTAAAATATCTTACAGAAAGCCCCAGCGAACGCTCTTACCTCTTACAGCGAAGCGATCTTACAGTGAGCCCCAGCGAACGATCTTACAGCGAGCCCCAGCGAATGCTCTTACCTCTTACAGCGAAGCGATCTTACAGTGAGCCCCAGCGAACGATCTTACAGCGAGCCCCAGCGAACGCTCTTACCTCTTACAGCGAAGCGATCTTACAGTGGAGCCCCAGCGAACGCTCTTACAGTGAGCGCAGCGAACGATCTTACAGCGAAGCGATCTTAATAATCGATAACCTGTTGCTCAATTCCTGAAGGTACAGCTCGGTAGGAGTAATCTTGCGATCTCAGCTGCGGTTCGAAACCGGCTTCTCTGATCGCAGCTTGAATTCCATCTGAAGTAAATCGATGAGGCGCTCCGGCAGCGGATACCACATTTTCTTCGATCATGATGGAGCCAAAATCGTTGGCACCTCCATGCAGGCACAATTGAGCCACTCTTGAGCCAACTGTCAGCCATGAAGCCTGGAAGTTGATGATGTTGGGGAGCATAATACGGCAGATAGCCATCATTCTGATGTATTCTTCATCAGTCACGCCATTCGTAATTCCTTTGATGTTTCTCAAAATGGTGTCCTCATCCTGGAAAGGCCAGGGAATAAAAGCCAAAAAGCCATTGGCAGACGCTGGTTTTTCAGACTGTACTTGTCTGAGCATGACCAGGTGCTCAAAACGTTCTTCTAATGTTTCTATATGTCCAAACATCATGGTCGCGGAAGAGCTGATATCCAGCTGGTGCGCGGCCCTCATCACGTCCAGCCATTCTCCGCCGGTACATTTTCCTTTGGAGATCATTCTGCGTACGCGGTCATTGAGTATTTCAGCTCCTGCTCCTGGTAACGAGTCGAGACCAGCCTCTTTTAATACGGATAAAACTTCCGTATGTGACTTCCCCTCCAGCTTGCTGATATGGGCAATTTCAGGCGGGCCCAGCGCATTCAGCTTTAGTTCCGGATATAACGTCTTTAGCTCCTTAAATAAATTGGCGTAGAACTTCAATCCCAGTTTCGGGTGATGTCCACCTTGCAACAACAATTGATCGCCACCATATCGATACAACTCCTCAATTTTCTTCTTGTATTCTTCAATCGATGTGACATAAGCTGTACCATTCTGATGATCCACCTCATGAGTGTTCTCAAGATGGTGTTTGGTGGGTGGGACAAAGAAGTTGCAAAATTTACAGTTTGCCAGACACACATTCGTGGTATTGGCGTTGCGATCTATTTGCCAGGTAACTTTTCCATCTGGCTTTTGCACCTTGCGACACGCATTGGCCACGAAAGTGAGCTCGGCTGTAGGTGCCGTTTCAAAGAGAAATTGTCCCTCTTCCGCAGAGAGAAATTCGAAATCTAATCCTTTCTTTAATAAAGCCGCTGTATTCACTTTCTTTAATTGATAAATTTCTAATTTTGAACTCCCTGCAAAATTCAGATCTACCTGCAGAGAGACCGTATTATTCAGAAGGCAAAATTAAGCATATTATGTACACAAAGATATCCAGAACTACCTCAATATCTTCCGGTGAGTCAATCATCTTACTGGGGAATAAAAACAGTGCTCTGAGCGGCTATGGCCTCTCTGCAAAGGAAATAAGCCACATAAAGAACAAACTTAAAACGGATAAAGCTGCGTCAGTTACTATTGACCAACTGAATAGAAAAGTGTGGATTCAGGTTATTCCCAAAAAGGATACACCAGAATTAGTTCACGAGGCGTTGAGATTGGTAGGTGCGGGTTTGGTACCTGTCCTCAATCAGGGGAAAATGGGGAAGGTTACGGTGGTGGATATAGCGAATAACGGAGCAGCAGCTCTGGCTTTGACGGAAGGACTTGCCCTAGCCAACTATAAGTTTGTAAAGTACTTCACTGATTCGAAGGCGGCTCCTTCTCTGAAAACGATTAAGGTATATTCGAAGAATCTTACAGGTTCTGATGTCACTAACCTCTCACATGTGTTGGATGGAACTGAAAAGGCCAGAACGTTGGTCAACGAGCCACTCTCCTTCCTCACGGCTGTTCAGCTATCAAATGAGATCAAGAAATTCGCTAAAGAATCAGGGTTCAAAGCACAGGTCTTCACAAAAAGCAAAATAGAGTCGCTGAAAATGGGCGGTCTTCTGGGTGTTAATAAAGGAAGTTTGGATCCTCCGACATTTACGATTCTGGAGTGGAAACCAAAGGGAGCAAAGAACAAAAAGCCATATGTCTTGGTGGGAAAAGGAGTGGTGTACGACACAGGAGGATTGAGTCTCAAGCCCACCCCGAACTCCATGGATATGATGAAGTGTGACATGGGTGGTGCTGCTGCTGTTGTGGGAACTATTTATGCCGCTGCCAAGGCCAAGCTTCCAGTGCATGTAATTGGCCTCATTCCGGCTACGGACAATCGACCATCGGGTAATGCGTATGTTCCCGGGGATGTGCTTACAATGTTTGATGGTACTACGGTAGAAGTTTTAAATACTGATGCGGAAGGGCGGTTGATTTTGGCAGATGCATTATCCTATGCAAAAAGGTACAAGCCGGAACTGGTCATTGATTTGGCCACGCTTACCGGGGCGGCAGTCGCTGCAATTGGCCACTATGGTATTGTTTCCATGCATGAAGGTGCTGATAAAGAGAATGAATTGTTGAAGAAAAGCGGAAATACAGTACACGAAAGGTTGGCAGAAATGCCATTCTGGTCGGAATATGATGCCCTGATCAAATCGTCGGTTGCGGATATTAAAAATCTCGGGGGGCCATATGCCGGGGCCATTACGGCGGGTAAATTTCTGCATCATTTTACAGATTATCCTTGGATCCACCTGGATATTGCTGGTCCGGCATTTATGACGTCTCCTGATGGATATAGGCCTCTTGGAGGTACTGGAGTAGGGGTGAGGCTCCTTTTTGATTTCTTGAGCAAGAAATAAATTACCCCAGAAAATACAGAGGCGTGGTAAAAATTAGAGCTGGCATCACGGCAGGCGATATCAATGGTATAGGGATTGAACTGATCTTAAAAACCTTTAACGATCAGGATAACCTTGACCGCTGCACACCAATAGTTTATGCCGATATAGATGTGATGCAATACCATATGCATGCGCTTGCATTGCATGGTGTTTCCTTGAATGTAATTGATGTAGAGGAAGATGCCAAAGAAGGTGTAATCAATGTGTTCTCAAGTTGGGGTGAACCGGTGAATTTCGATTTAGGGAAAAGCAGCCCTGCAGGGGGTAAGTACGCACTTGAATCTCTGGAACGGGCATGCGGCGCCATTGAGAAACGCCTAATTGATATCATGGTGACGGCCCCCTTGAATAAAAACAACATAGAGCACCGTGGTTTTACTGGTCATACTGGATTTCTCGCCGATAAATTTGGGTCCGGAGCACTGATGATTATGGTGAGTGAAAGCATAAAAGTGGCATTGGCCACAGGTCATATTCCGGTAGCTGAAGTCGCCCGGGAGCTCACGGAAAATTTGGTGTTTGAGAAGATTATAGCGCTTCATAAAAGTTTGATTGAAGACTTTGGGATTGCCGAACCTGCGATTGCAGTGCTGGGTTTAAATCCCCATGCTGGAGATGGTGGCCTGATTGGAAGAGAAGAGATTGAGTTGATTGCTCCTGCAATAGCCAGGGCTAAAGAACTTGGAATAGATACAAAAGGGCCCATCAGCGCCGATGGATTTTTTGGAGCAAGGTCCTATAAACAGTATGATGGCGTATTGGCCATGTATCACGATCAGGGTTTGATTCCGTTCAAAGCAATTTCTTTTGATTCCGGTGTGAACTTTACAGCGGGTCTTTCTATAGTTCGTACGTCACCAGGTCACGGTGTGGCTTATGATTTAACGGGGCAGGGATCAGCATCTGCAAATTCATTAACCGCCTCGCTCCATCTAGCATGCGACACCTTCCAAAGACGTTGTAAAAGAGAAGATTTGCCGCTCTCCTGACTCCCACCACCCCAACACCCATCCAGCTTCTCCCCTTTTTTCAAGGGGAGATGTCCCGATAGGGACAGAGGGGTCTGCCTGCCCTACCGCAATCACCCCACCCAACCCCCTCCACAACCGTACTTCCCATCAAATTTCCGTACCTTTGTAGCATATTTTAACAACGCATCATGGACAACAAATACCAAGTAAGATTCTCAGGTCTTGCACTGGGTGTACATCAGTTCGAATTCCCCGTTGAAGATGACTTTTTTGAATCCATTGAGTTTGGGGAGATCCGAAAAGGGAAATTGTCGGTGGTGATAGATATGGTGAAGGAAGAGAACATGATGGTGTTGGACTTTGCAATTTCGGGCACAGTCAATATCACGTGCGATCGCTGCTCCGAGTTGTTTGATCAGAAAATTGAAGGACAGCACCAACTGATTGTGAAGTTTGGTGACAAGGGCGTGCAGAATACCGACGACATTCTCTTCGTTCCACGTATCGAGAGTGAAATCCAGGTTGCTTCATATATCTATGAATTTACGCATTTAATGCTTCCGCAGAAAAGAGTCCATCCAGAAGGTGAATGCAATCAGGAAATAGTGGATAAACTGGCCCAGATGGGTACCGCCAATAAGTTCGAAGGTGGTGACCCGAGATGGGATGCGTTACGTAAAGTATTGTAGCTGGCTTCTCCTTACCCGCCTGAAAGGTTAGCCTGATTAATAGACACCCATTCTCCCCAGGAGTAAAGGGCTAAACAAAAGATTGGTACTTTGAATTCTGGCCAGTGGAAGGTGCGGTTTAAGGTGCATAATGCTCTAATAAATAGTAATGTGCTCCTTCGTCCATTCGTAAAAACTGCCTTAGATGTTACGCTAAGCATTCGGAATTGATAGATAATTAAATATTAATGACTAGTTTTGTTCCCGCTTTAAAAGGGGGTTGCCCAACAGAGTGGGAGCATAGAAAGAACAGGGTTAAATAAATAAAATTTTCGATGGCACATCCGAAACGAAAAATATCCAAATCCAGAAGGGATAAGAGAAGGACGCATTATAAGAGCGCTGCTGCTACATTGGCAACTTGCTCTAACTGTAATTCATCAGTTCGATACCATCGGGTATGCCCGGATTGTGGCTACTACAAAGGCAAGCCAGCAGTAGAAAAGTCTGTCTCCATATAGGCGCTCCATTTTAGAAGCTTCTTTATATGAAGATTGGTCTTGATATTATGGGCGGGGATTTCGCTCCCGAAACCACCGTTGCTGGAGCATTATTAGCTCAAAAGGAACTTTCTTCAGATGTTACCCTTGTTCTTATTGGAAAGGAAGACGAGATCAATGCGCGTCTAAACGGCTTTGACAGTTCACCTTTTGAAATTGTCAATGCTGATGAGGTCATAGAGATGGGTGATTCTCCCACCAAGGCGCTTTCACAAAAACAAAATTCAGGTATTGCTTTGGGTTTTAAAATGCTCAGGTCCGGTGAATTAGACGGATTTGCCAGCACTGGAAATTCCGGAGCTATGTTGGTTGGAGCAGTGAGAAGTGTAGGCGCTATTCCTGGAATATATCGGCCCTGTGTCGTAACACCTATACCCAAGATGAACGGCAGTGTGACCATTCTCTTGGATGTGGGCATCAATGCTGATTGTAAGCCGGATGTTCTTTACCAGTTCGCCATTTTAGGGTCACTATACGCTGAGAGCGTGTATAATATAAAAACACCTAGGGTGGGTCTTCTCAATATCGGTGAGGAAGAGAGCAAGGGGAATCTGCTCACGCAGTCTACCCATGGCATGATGAAGGGTACCAAAGATTTTAACTTTGTTGGAAACGTGGAAGGCCGGGATCTTTTCAATGAAGATATAGATGTCATTGTCTGTGATGGCTTTACAGGTAATGTGGTTTTGAAAGAAATCGAAGCTTTTTACGAAATATTTAAGAAGCGGGGAATATCAGATGAGTATTTGGATCAATTCAATTACGAAACGTATGGTGGTACACCATTTCTTGGGATCAATAGCCCAGTAGTGATCGGTCATGGAGCATCTAGTGATGTAGCAGTAAAAAACATGATTGTACTCACCAAGGAGATTATTGAATCCCAAATTTCGGATAGAATCAAAGAAGTATTTGGATAATGATAAAGGTAAGAGCAGCAATAACGGGAGTAAATGGATACGTTCCAGAATACGTATTGACCAATAAAGAACTTACTACGATGGTTGATACCAATGATGAATGGATTCAATCCAGAACTGGAGTAAAGGAAAGGCGAATTTTGAAGGGGGTCGGCCAGGGATCTTCAGTGATGGGGGCTGAGGCAGTCAAGGGACTTTGCGAAAAGCGGGGAATTGACCCAAGCGAGATTGATATGTTGATCTGCGCTACTGCTACACCAGATATGATCTTTCCGGCCACTGCCAACTTGATTGCAGATAAAGTAGGTGCGGTGAATGCCTTTGGTTATGATGTGATGGCGGCCTGCTCTGGCTTTCTGTTCGCCTTAACAACTGCATCAAAATTTATTGAATCGGGTTCCCATAAGAAGGTGGTTGTGGTAGGTGCTGATAAGATGTCTTCTATCGTCGATTACACTGATAGAGCTACCTGTATAATATTCGGAGACGGGGCAGGGGCCGTGCTTCTTGAACCATCGGAAGATGAAAATGTAATTATTGATGCTGTTTTGCGCAGTGACGGGTCGGGCGCTGAATTTTTACACCTTAAAGCTGGTGGATCTGCACGTCCTGCTTCGCATGAAACAGTTGATAACAAAGAACATTTTATCTATCAGGAAGGACAAACAGTGTTCAAATTTGCTGTAAAGAAAATGGCCGAGGTCTCAGTGGAGGTCATGGAGAGAAATAATCTAAATGGTGATGACATTGATTGGTTGGTGCCTCACCAAGCAAACAAACGAATTATAGATGCTACTGCTAACATGATGGATCTTGATCATGCCAAAGTGATGTTAAATATCGAGAAGTATGGGAACACTACATCTGGAACTTTGCCGCTATGTCTTTGGGATTGGGAAGATAAACTGAAGAAAGGGGACAACCTCATTCTTGCTGCATTTGGTGGGGGATTTACCTGGGGAGCCTTATATTTGAAGTGGGCTTATGACTTTAACTAAGAGAATTTTTTACTTTTGCCTCATCCACTAAAGCAGAACGTAGGTGGGATCTTTTTGGCAAAAGAACGAATGTTATTTAGACAAAATACTTTATGAATCTTACTGAAATACAAGAACTTATTCGATTTGTGGCCAAATCGGGAGTTACTGAAATAGAATTGGAGTTGAAGGACTTCAAGATCAATATCAAAACTCCGGCAAGGAAGAGAAGGGGGGGCTTGGTTGACCCGTCTGAGATTATTCTGGAGAACACGGCGCCACCTACTGTTACGCCAGCACAAGTGGTCGTGGCGTCAACCCCAGTAGTTGCTGTACCCGCACCGGCTTCTGTTGCAGCTGCCACGGTTGAGGCTCCCGCGCCTGGGGCTGTTTCTGCCAATGGAGGGGACCTCGATGATTCAAAGTATGTGACCATCAAGTCGCCAATGATTGGAACGTTTTACCGTTCGCCTTCGCCTGATAAGCCGCCATTCTGTAATGTTGGAGATGATTTTAATGAGGGTGATATTATTTGCATCGTGGAAGCGATGAAACTCTTCAATGAAATTGAAGCCGAGGTTTCGGGCAAGATTGTGAAAGTGTTGGTTGACGATGCTTCCCCTGTAGAATATGACCAGCCTATTTTTCTAGTTGAGCCTCACTAATGAGGCGCTACCAAATCCACACCTGCTTTTCATCTTGTTTACATGTTTAAGAAGATATTAATAGCCAATAGAGGAGAGATCGCACTGCGAATCATCAGAACCTGTAAAGAAATGGGGGTAGCAACTGTGGCCGTCTATTCAAAAGTGGATGAGGACTCATTGCATGTAAAGTTTGCGGACGAGGCGGTATGTATCGGTCCTGCGCCAAGTCATCTCTCGTATCTAAGCATTCCGAATATTATTGCTGCTGCGGAGATCACCAATTCGGATGCGATTCATCCGGGATATGGATTTTTAGCAGAGAATGCAAAATTTTCTAAGATATGTGAGGAGCATAAGATTAAATTCATCGGTGCGTCAGAGAAAATGATCAATTCTATGGGTGATAAAGCCAATGCGATCAAAATGATGCATAAGGCGGGTGTCCCTACGATCCCCGGGTCGAATGGCTTGGTCAAGGATATCAAAACCATGAAGGAGATCGCGGCCAGGATCAAGTATCCTGTAATGGTCAAGGCTACAGCGGGAGGTGGAGGAAAGGGAATGCGCGTGGTTTTTAATGAAGAAGAATTAGAATCACAAGTTGATAAAGCCAAGGCAGAAGCCATGGCTTCCTTTGGCAACGATGATATGTATGTGGAGAAGTTCGTTGAAGAACCGCGCCACATTGAAATTCAAATCGCAGGTGACCAATATGGTAGGGTTTCTCATCTATCTGAACGCGATTGTTCAATTCAACGAAGGCACCAAAAGTTGGTGGAGGAAGTTCCGTCTCCTTTTATGACTACCAAACTCCGTGATAAAATGGGAAAGGCGGCTGTGAAAGCTGGAAAGGCGGTCCGCTATGAAGGAGTGGGTACAGTCGAATTCTTAGTCGATAAAAAAAGGAATTTTTACTTCATGGAGATGAATACCAGGATTCAGGTGGAGCACCCCATTACTGAAGAGGTAACCAACTACGATCTGGTAAAAGAACAAATTAAAATAGCTGCGGGAGAAAAGATCTCTGGTAAAGACCTGTTGCCACTTGGCCATGCAATCGAGTGCAGAATCAACGCGGAAGATCCGTACAATAATTTTCGTCCTTGTCCTGGACAAATCACAAACTTTCATAAACCGGGAGGTCACGGTGTTCGCGTAGATACCCATGTTTATTCTGGCTATAAGATTCCGCCTCACTATGATTCAATGATTGCTAAGCTCATTTGTGTTGCGCAAACGCGTGATGAAGCCATTGCTAAAATGGTAAGAGCCCTTGAAGAATTTATTCTGGAAGGCATAAAAACCACAAAGCCTTTCCACGAGTACCTAATGCAAAGTGAAGAATTCCGTTCGGGCAACTACACAACCAAGTTTTTAGACGATTTCGATCTGAGTGAAGCAGAACAAGGACAAGAACAGCGCTAAGTCGTATCTAAAGTACTCCGGCATTGGCCTTCAGATGTTTGTTATTATCGCCTTGGGCATTTGGGGAGGCATGAAACTCAATGATTACTTAGGGTACGAAAAGCCCATCGTGACGGCCATTTCAGCTTTAGGCTCCATATTTATAGCGATGTTTTACGTCTATAATCAAGTACGGAAATAATGGGGATCGATCTGAAAGCAAGTATTTCCAGTTTCTTAGTCAAGATTTTGCTCTACTCAGTCGTACTGGCAGGATTAGCCTATGCAGCTGTCCAATTTGACCTGATAAGTTTGAGTATAGCAACCGTCCTCTCTATTCAGGCATTTGTACTGCTAGTTACGATCTTGGTACACATCTTTTTAATGCGTTCAGCAACGGCAGAAGTTAGAATTCAGAAGTTCATGTTTAATTTCATGTTGACTACTACATTAAAACTCGTTATCTATTGTGGTGCTTTTGTAGTACTTATTTATCTCGGAAACAACTTGATATCAGAGCAATACACCAACCTTTCTCTGTTTTTGATATTGTTTGGGTATTATATGCTGTATACCGTTTTTGAAGTGGTAGCTATCGTGAAATTCGTAAAAAAAATAGGCTAGGCCGTGTTTATTAATTCGATCGTCTTTTTTTATAATAATTGCCCTTGTATTTGTTTTTAATACGTGGATAATTGCATACTTTTGCACTCGAAATTTAGCGGTATTGAAATGAAAGGTGGAACTGCAAGTATGAAACACAGGATTTCGAAGATTTTATTGCTCGTCTTTGTCTTGTTACAAAGTACATTCTCCTTCGCCAACAACGAAGGGCCGGCGCATGCTGATCATCATGCAGTAAAAGAGGATTTCAATGCTGGATCCATGATCCTGCATCACATAAAAGATGCACACGACTGGCACGTTATGGACTGGGGTGGTCATCCAATCTCTATACCCCTCCCGATTATTATTTACAATGAAGAGAAGGGGTTATCCGTATTTAGCTCCGGCAGATTTAAGCATGGCACTGCCACCTATGATGGATACGGCATAGAACACGATCATATCTACGTCGTGAGTGCCAATGGAGGTGTTGATGAAGAGGCAACAGCTAAGATCTGGGATCTGTCCATCACTAAGAATGCTTTCGCAATCATATTCAGCATGGGATTAATGCTGCTTATTTTTATCTCTATTGCACGCAGGTATAAGAACAATCCAGGTGAGGCACCTAAAGGGTTACAGGCTCTGTTGGAACCGGTGATCATGTTTGTGCGTGACGATATCGCCAAGGCTTCAATCAAGCACAATTACGAGCGTTACATGCCGTACCTTCTTACGATCTTCTTCTTTATATGGATCAATAATATATTGGGGCTCATACCGCTGTTTCCAGGTGGTGCAAACACAACTGGTAACGTAGCGATACCATTGGTAATGGCCCTGTTTACCTTCCTCATTACATTGGCAGTTGGTAACAAGCACTATTGGATGCATATTTTATGGATGCCGGGAGTACCTATAGCGATTAAACCACTTATGACGGCGATCGAGTTGGCGGGTGTCTTTATCAAGCCAACTGTACTGGTAATTCGGCTTTTTGCCAACATTACTGCTGGGCATATTGTTATTCTGGTGTTTATCAGCTTAATCTTCATATTTGGTGATAATGGAAACTCTTTGACAGGTGGACTGGTAGCTGCCATTCCTGCTACGGCATTTGCGATTTTCTTGAATATGTTGGAGATATTGGTTGGAGCGATCCAAGCATACGTTTTTACATTATTGTCGGCGGTATACTTTGGTATGGCTACCGATGATGGACATTAAATATTAGCAATTATTTTAACCCTGTCTGAAAATAAAACAGACATCAATTTTATTAGTCATGATTACATTGGGAATAATACTACAGTTGACCACAGGAGCAGGAATAGCTAAAGCGGGTGCAGTATTAGGAGCTGGATTAGCTGCAGTTGGAGCAGGCGTTGGAATCGGAAGAATTGGCGGTTCTGCTCTTGAGTCTATAGCTCGTCAACCTGAAGCGAAAGGAGATATTGTGGGTAACATGATCCTGGCAGCGGCCCTTATTGAAGGTGTTGCTCTTGGAGCGGTTGCACTTGGCTTCATCGTAGGACTATAGTCTTATATTTTTCCTGGCACCACTGGGTGGTGTTTGTTTGGCCTACCAGGTGGTAGGCAGGTTTAATAATTTAAAATCTGATAATATGGATTTGATTACGCCCGGCATAGGATTGCTTTTTTGGATGTTCCTCGCTTTTTCGGTGGTGCTTTTTATTCTGAAGAAATTCGCGTGGAAGCCAATCCTGGAGGCCTTGGAAGAGCGTGAAAGTTCGATCAGCACTGCATTAAGCGAAGCTCGATTGGCTAGAGAGGAAGTTTCTCTTTTGAAGGTGAAGAATGATGAGCTCATTCATGAAGTTCAGGAAGAACGGGATACCATCCTCAAAGAAGCCAGAGCCACGAAGAGTGCGATGGTTGCAGAGGCCAAAGACCGGGCAAGAGAGGAAGCTGATAGGATGATCGCCCAGGCTCGAGAGGAAATTCAGAGTGAAAAGAACGCAGCAATGGCTGATATCCGAGGGCAGGTTGCTGCACTTTCKATMGAAATYGCTGAGAAGATCTTGAAATCTGAACTTTCTGAAGAGAARAAGCARARAGCMYTGATTARYAAYCTTCTWGACGAAATCAAACTRAACTAACGATGRGSCAAGTCATTGTAGCAKCCAGATAYGCAAAGTCYTTRCTCMRGCTAGCARCWGAGANAAGRGMCCGAGGCAGCTATTTATAGCGACATGAAGTTAGTCGCAAAGACCTGTGAGGAGAACCGAGATTTGGAACTACTTCTTAGGAGTCCAATAGTGAAGGTGGATAAGAAAACCACTATTCTGGAAGCGATTTTCAAGGATAAAGTGAACCCACTATCTCAAAGCTTCTTAAATATTATCACTAAAAAGAAAAGGGAAAATTTCCTCCCTGAAATAGCGATAGAATTTCAGAACCAATATAAGCGTAAGCATGCAATTGTCACCGCAACGGTAACAACAGCCACTGGCTTGGATGCTGAAATGAAGTCGGCGGTGTTGAAATTGATCAAGGGCAGCGCGGATTCGGAAGTGGAACTCATCGAGCTTACAGATACTAACCTCATCGGTGGAATGATCGTTCGGATCGGAGACAATCAGTATGACGGAAGTTTACAGAGAAGGTTGAATGATTTGAAACTGGAGTTGGGAGGTAACTCTTATAAATCGAACTAAAATAAACTTGTCCTATCTGAGGGCATAATTAACTTAAAATGGCAGCAATTAAACCAGCAGAGGTATCTGCAATTCTTAGACAACAACTGGCGGGCTTTAAATCTGAAGCGGAGCTGGAAGAAGTGGGAACCGTACTACAAGTTGGTGACGGTATCGCCAGAATTTATGGGCTCTCTGAAGTTCAGTCTGGTGAGTTGATTGAGTTTGAATCAGGATTGCAGGGAATCGTGTTGAACCTTGAGGAGGACAATGTTGGTGCAGTACTACTGGGAGGTTCTTCTGGAATTAAGGAAGGAGACGTAGTAAAGCGTACTGGGAAAATTGCCTCTGTAGATGTAAGTGAAGAAATGGTGGGCCGTGTTGTTGACACGTTGGGAAAACCCATTGATGGCAAGGGGCCTATCGGCGGTGAACTCTTTGAGATGCCACTCGAAAGAAAAGCACCGGGCGTAATCTTCCGTCAGCCGGTAAACGAGCCACTACAAACCGGCATTAAGGCAATTGATGCCATGATACCTATTGGTAGGGGACAAAGAGAATTGATTATTGGTGACCGTCAAACTGGAAAAACAGCGATTGCGATAGACACGATCATCAATCAAAAAGAATTTTACGACAAGGGAGAGCCCGTATTTTGTATTTATGTTGCAATTGGTCAAAAAGGATCTACTGTAGCAGGAATTCAAAAAATTCTTGAGGACAAAGGAGCGATGGCCTATACGGTTATCGTATCTGCTACGGCTTCTGATCCAACACCGATGCAATTTTATGCGCCCTTCACTGGTGCAGCCATTGGAGAGTATTTTAGGGATACAGGAAGAGCTGCACTGATTGTTTTTGATGACCTTTCAAAACAGGCCGTTGCCTATCGCGAAGTTTCGCTTTTATTGAGAAGGCCTCCAGGACGTGAAGCATATCCTGGTGATGTATTCTACTTGCACTCTCGTTTGTTGGAGCGGGCCGCGAAAGTGATCAACTCTGATGATGTAGCCAAGGACATGAATGACTTACCGGACTGTCTGAAAGGTAAAGTAAAGGGTGGTGGATCTTTAACGGCACTACCGATTATCGAGACACAGGATGGTGACGTATCAGCATATATCCCAACCAACGTAATTTCAATTACAGACGGACAGATCTTTTTGGAGAACAACTTGTTCAATGCTGGAGTACGCCCTGCGATTAACGTAGGTATATCGGTATCCAGGGTAGGGGGTAACGCTCAGATTAAATCGATGAAGAAAATTGCCGGTACACTTAAGCTGGACCAGGCACAATACAGGGAGCTGGAGGCTTTTGCAAAGTTTGGATCTGACCTGGATGCTGCAACAAAAGCAGTAATCGACAAGGGAGTTCGCAATGTTGAGATTCTTAAGCAGGGTCAATATCAGCCATTAACAGTGGCACAACAGCAGGCTATCATCTATTGTGGTGTGAAAGGACTTCTTATGAATGTTCCACCAAAGGAGGTTAGAGGCTTTGAAGAGAACTTGTTAAGCGTTCTGGAAGCAAATCACAGTGATATTTTGGAAGGGTTGGGTTCAGGTAAACTGACTGATGAAATCATTGCTGGTTTGGAAGAAGTTATTTTAGGTCTTACGGCCAAATATGAAAAGGTAAAGGATACTGAAGCATCAGAAGATTAGTGGTTTGTAGAAGTAAAAGAGCATTATGGCAAACTTAAAAGAAGTACGAAACAGAATCACCTCGGTTTCCTCAACCCAGCAGATTACCTCTGCAATGAAGATGGTCTCTGCGGCAAAATTGAGACGTGCTCAGGATGCAATCATATCACTGCGTCCGTATGCCAATAAGCTCAATGAAATGCTGCAGCACCTGGTGCAGGTAGCAGATACATCAAATACATCATTCTCAGGGGATAGGGATGTTCAGACCGTCTTGTTGGTTGCGATTACTTCTAACAGAGGTCTGTGTGGTGCTTTTAATTCGAATGTAATTAAAAGAACGAAGGCGCTTGCTGCTGGTAAATATAAAGATCGCAAGGTAAGTGTGTTGACCATTGGTAAGAAGGCTGATGATGCGTTTAAAGGAACAGAACTCCGTGTTATCGGTACTGATCTTCCGAAGGGGCTGTACAAACTTTATGAAGATCTCACTTATGAAAAGGTCGCTCCCGTTGCAGAAAGCATCATGGAGAATTACATAAATGGCCAGTTCGATAGGGTGGAGTTGATTTACAATGAGTTTAAAAACGCCGCTGTGCAGCATCTCATTGCAGAGCAGTATTTGCCTGTGTTGCCACCTAAAGTGGAAGAAGACAAAGCTGGCAATGGATTTGTTCATGATTATGTCTTCGAGCCCAACAAAGATGAAATCGTTGAAGAATTAATACCAAGATCATTAAAGATTCAATTGTTTCGTGCCATACTCGAGTCACATGCAGCGGAACATGGTGCACGAATGACGGCTATGCACAAAGCCACTGAAAATGCTACCGATATGATTAAGGAGCTCAGAATATCCTACAACAAAGCACGTCAGGCCGCTATTACCAACGAGCTAATTGAAATCGTGAGTGGTGCGGATGCATTGAGCAATTAATGCTTGTGGACGCTGCTGGTTCTTGCGTCTTCCTATCAGGTGGAGATTTTCCTACAAATACAAAGGTTCATTTGGTACCCATTACCAGCTTTTCCCCTTACGGTGGAGAAGATCCGAAAAGAACAGAAAGGTCATCAGGTATTCAAAACCAGCTTCTCCCCTTTTTAAGGGGAGATATCCCGAAAAGAACAAAAAGCTTATCCTGTATTCAAAACCAGCTTCTCCCCTTTTTAAGGGGAGATGTCCCGATAGGGACAGAGGGGTGAACCTAATAACTTTAACCTGACACATGTCTACTTCCTCTCATAAAATCACAGTCTACACAGATGGATCCGCGCTTGGTAATCCAGGCCCTGGAGGATATGGTATCGTACTCCAGTCGGGCAAGCATCGCAAGGAATTGGCGCAGGGGTTTGAGCTCACCACCAACAATCGAATGGAATTAATGGCAGTTATTGTGGCTTTGGAAACATTGAATGCTGGTGGATCCGATGTCACCATCTACTCCGACTCCAAGTATGTAGTGGATGCGGTGCAAAAAAGGTGGGTATTCGGCTGGGAGAAAAAGGGGTTTAAAAAGAAGAAAAATCCCGACCTATGGAAGCGCTTCCTTCAGATATATCCAAAGCATCAGGTGAAATTCGTTTGGGTCAAGGGACATGCCGGATTACCGGGTAATGAAAGATGTGATGAATTGGCGGTTAACGCTGCTGAGAGTGGGGATCTTATTCCTGATTCTGGCTATGATCCCAAAGGGCCCGACTCAACCCTTTTCTAGCTTTCGGCCTGCATGGGTTTCACAAAGAGCATTTCTGCTGTAAAGGTCTGCAATGTCTGAACCAATTGCGCGCCCTTTGCGGTTAATACCAATTAGGAGCTCCCAGCCTGCTAAGAACAAATTATAAAGACAGCCATTGCTGAGCACCATCCCAGAGCTGAAGGACCTTCTCGTCCTTTTCCTTACTCTTCATTCTCCGAAGTGTTTCTTGTATGGATAAAACCTGGCGCTGAACATGGGCCTGCTCTCTTGAAAGATTGGCATTTTCTTCTTCGGTGTTCTTCTTATCCTGTAAGGCAATATCCAATGCTTCTGCCCGCTTCTCAAATAAATTCTCCAACGATTTAATTCGATAAACAGTAGTCAACCTTGACCACCACGTTTTGTCGTCGTATGTCGATTCTTCCAATAAATTCACACCTTCCATAATGATCTCATCGTTTTGTCGTAGCAAGTATGAATTGTAATATTTAAATATTCGAAACTTCTCATTCGTATTTAATTTTGGAAGGAGAGAGGTGAAATAGGTATGGTGCTCAGCCGTTCCATGGTCCCCATAAATTTTCGCTACGGGTACTCTGAGCTTCTCAGCCGTCTTTTCATCAAAGGCATTATTCATCTTTATTACGGCTTCAAAATCATAGGCTCCCAGTCCCGCTAATGCTGCCCCATTCACACGGTAGGATTTATCTTTCATGGCTTCTTGAAAAACCTCCTTCAATTTTTCATCTTTCACAGCAACGCTATCCGGATGATAGTAGTTTGACAAGCTTGCTAAGGCGCCTCTTCTCACCGCAGCCTTTTCATCATTCTTAGCAAGATCAATCAGCTTGTCCTTTATATTATTACCGTTTCGCTTCGAAGCTTCCCTCAGGTTTTGTGTCGCCTCCAATCTTATTTTCCAATGCTTATCATTCAGGGCTTCCTCAATCACGGCCAATGCCTTAGGGTCGTCTTTGTAAGTTGTGAGCTCGTCAAGAGCCTCAAGTCGATCTAAATATAGGAGGCCAACTCTGTATTGAAAAACCCATTCATCAAAGGTTTTGTAATCTTTTTTGACACAGATCAGCATTTTTTCTGCGTCTACATTGACCAAGTTGGGTTTGCTACCGGATGGCAGGATGAAGGTTTGCCTGATGGAATCACAAACGATCGAGTGTCTGGTAACTTTCCCTCCAGCATAGATATCCACTTCAAGGGGCAACCTGTATAAGGGCGTATACTCCATCTCCTGTGCCTGTGAGATGGTGAGTAATACTTTTTTCGCGCTATCTACGTATTCATGAGAAATGATCAGGTCTGGGTGGCCCGAACTAAGGAACCATTGATTGAAAAACCAGTTGAGGTCTTCTCCTGTGATCTCTTCAAATGCCAATCTAAGTTCATGAATTTCAACAGCGGTGTACTGGTGCTTGGTAAGATACAATTTCAAAGAGGCGAAAAAAGCTTCATCGCCAACATATTTTCTAAGCATGTGAAGCACCCGTCCACCCTTGGCATAGGAATGACTGTCGAACATATCCTCCTTGTCCTCATAATCAAATCGGACGATATCAACTTGTTTCCTTGCGGAGGCCCTTAGGTAACTATTGAGGTCATTATTCAATCCATAATCAGCTTCATCCCGTCCATATTTGTACTCGTTCCACAGGTACTCTCCATAGGTGGCAAAGGATTCATTCAAAGGTAAATTGGCCCATGATTCGCAGGTCACCAAATCCCCAAACCAGTGATGAAAGAGCTCATGGGCAACGATATCTTCATTGGTAGCATCCAGTAATTCTCTGTCGTCTCTCTGTAGAAACTCCCCATGGATCACCGCACTCGTGTTTTCCATTGCTCCTGATACATAATCCCTAACCACCACCTGTGAATATTTGGCCCAGGGATAGTCTACGCCCAGGCGGTCAGAGTAAAATTGCAGCATTTCTGGTGTGTTGCCGAAGATGGCTTTAGCGAAAGGTTCATATTCCTGTTCAACATAATAATTTACCTCTATGTCTCGCCATTGGTCTCTAATAACAGCATACTCCCCGATTGTCATCATGGCAAGATAAGGCGCGTGACTCTTGTCTTGTTTCCAATAATCCGTTCGGGTACCATCTCCATTATCTGTGGAATAAATGAGCAGGCCGTTGGATAGGGTTAAAAATTTATTCTCTACGGTAATATAGATTTCTTGGGTCATCCGCTCGTTTGGCTTGTCGATGGTTGGAAACCAGCACGAATTGGATTCTGTTTCACCTTGTGTCCAAATTTGCTGAGGCTTGTCTTCTTCTTCATTCTTGTTATTGATGAAGTACAATCCTTTGGCATCTGATATAGCAGCACTTCCGTTCACTTCCAGCTCATTTGGTTTCGCGGTATAATCCATAAAAATTTTAAACGATTCAGACCTTTTATATACTCTGTCAAGGGTAATCGTGATCTTGTCGTTCTCATAGCTGTACTTGAGATCTAGCATTCCGGTGTCCAGGTCAAGTGCCACGCTATGGATTTCAAATCCTTTTGCATCCAGTACAAGCTGATCAGTTTCATAGAAATAGGGCTTCAGGGTTAAGGTAGCTTTCCCGTGTAGGTACGCGTTGGGCCAGTCAAACCGGACTTTTAATTTGGTGTGAATTAAATCGTGTTTGCGGGTCTCCGCTGATTGATATGTCTTGTAATACGTGGGCGTTATCACCACTTCATTAAGAGGTGTGACCGCATTGACCGAGCTTCCAGTTTTGGAAGTCGTTGAGCAAGATTGCAAGATGGCAGTTAGGCATAAGCAGCCTAAAAGACTTGCCTTGTAACCAGTGAAAATGGAGAAAAAGCCAGATCGGGAAGTTGTCATTCTATTCGCTTTGTGTATGTCCTCAAAGATAACCAATAGAAACTATTAATGTAACCTGAATTCCGGACAGTATAGGTAGTTACGCCTGATGATCGAATGCATTCCAGGCTATCTTGAAGAACTAATTACTGCTAATGTACGAATGGAGATGTATCATTCAGCAACTTTTCGATTATTTTGGCCTTTCCAACTGGATTTGAGGAGATCCAAAATGGTGTGTGATCTATGGTGATGAAAAGGAAAGTGCGCTGATGTTGTGCTTGAAAAAATGAGGTGAACAGTAATTTGTCGGATGAGGGGCTTGCCTACTGACAGACAGCTTCGTAAATTCGTCTGTGCCTGTTGTGGCCAGCTTTCCTGGAGCATCTTGCCCTGATCATCTTGCCCTGAGCATTGTCGAAGGGTGTCGAAGGGTGTCGAAGAGAGTCGCAGGTACCTCAAGGAACCGAACTATTCGTAGATAGTAAACTGATATACAGATTTGTAAAACATGAAGATTAAGGACCTTACCCAATATTTGGAAGAATACGCTCCCTTACATTATCAGGAGAGCTATGATAATTGTGGATTACAGATTGGTGGATTTACACAACAGGTAAAGAAGGCGTTGGTGACCCTCGATTGTACCGAAGCGGTTATTGACGAAGCCATTAAGTATAAATGTGATCTGGTAATTGCCCACCATCCACTTATTTTTCGGGGCCTAAAAACGATTACCGGGGCCAATTATGTAGAACGCACGGTGTTAAAGGCGATAAAACACAAGATCGCCATATATGCCATCCATACCAATTTGGATCATGTGGTGGGGGGAGTGAACTGGAAGATTGCTGAGCGTCTTAAATTGAATAATTGTAGGGTACTCGCTCCTAGGGCAAATGGGATGATGAAGATCTTTACATTCTGCCCCAGTGCACAGACCGATCAAGTACGAGACGCGATGTTCAAGGCAGGAGGGGGAAGCCTTGGAAATTACGATGAATGTAGTTTCAATAGCTCGGGTATCGGAACTTTTAGGCCGAATGCAAATGCTGCTCCCTTTACAGGCGATCGTGGAGAGCGACACAAGGAGGAAGAGGTGAAAATAGAAATGATTTTTGCGGCTCACTTAAAAAGCAAAATGATTGCGACGCTTCTCAAGGCGCATCCTTATGAAGAGGTGGCATTTGATGTGATTGCATTAGAAAATACGAATAGGGAAGTAGGCTCAGGGCTCGTCGGTGAGCTAAACGAAGAGATAGTTCCAGCAACCTTTATGAAAAAGCTGAAATCCGCTATGAATTGCAATACCATAAGGCATACTGAACTGTTGAAAGGCAAAATTAAAACAGTCGCAGTGTGTGGAGGTGCYGGTAGCTTTTTGCTGAAAGATGCGATAAGGGCAAATGCCGATATTTTTATCACCGGAGATTTCAAGTATCATGAGTTTTTCGATGCGGAACAAAAAATCGTGATTGCTGATATAGGACATTATGAAAGTGAAGCGTTTACCAAACAGCTGATCTATGAAATAATTAACAAAAAATTCCCTAAATTTGCGCTCCGTTTATCAGAAGTAAACACGAATCCGGTTAACTATTATTCTTAAGAAAAATGGCATCAGCAAATACGACAAAGAAGACTGCAGAAAATCCAGAGGCTGAAGAAGCTGTAAAATCAAAGGCCAGTGCCGGGAAATCTAAAGGAGCTTCTCCAGATTCCTTTTCAGTAGAACAGAAGCTTAAAGCCTTATTTGATTTACAGCAATTTGATTCTGAAATTGATAGTATTAAGACTGTTAGAGGTGAACTTCCCCTGGAAGTACAGGATCTCGAGGATGAGATTGAAGGATTGGCTACACGTGTGAATAACTTTGATACTGAGATTGCTGGACTGGATGAATATATTGCCGGTAAGAAATTAGCGATGAAAGAGTCYACTGCKATCATYAAGAAATATGAAAAGCAGCAGAAAAAYGTAAGAAACAATCGTGAGTACGACTCGTTGACCAAGGAAATTGAATTCCAAAACTTGGAGATTCAGCTTTGCGAAAAGAAAATTGAAGAGTACAAGATAACCATTGAATCAAAAGGAGAGGTTATTGGTCAGGCAAAGACAGATCTTGAAGAGAGAGAAGATGATCTCAAGCACAAGAAAAAGGAGCTGGATGAGATCATTGCTGAGACCGAAAAGGAAGAGAAAAAATTACAGAAAAAATCTAGCAACGCCGCGAAGTTCATCGAAGAGCGATTGTTAGTTGGATACAGGCGGATCCGAGAGAATGCACGCAATGGCTTAGCAGTTGTTTCAGTTGAGCGCAGCTCTTGTGGCGGATGTTTCAATAAAATTCCACCACAGAGACAATTAGATATCCGTCTTCATAAGAAGATTATCGTGTGTGAGCACTGTGGCCGTATCTTGGTTGATCCCGAGATCGAGCAAGTTGTGCTCTAGTCAGATAGTATTTGTCTTCTTAGAACCTAAATCCCAACGTAGTTTGGAAGGTGTGGCTCTCTGATTCGGTCAGGGTGGCCTCCGTGAGTTCCCTGCTGTACAGAAAGTAGTCCTGTGATACCTGCGAGAATATGTAAGCGAAGTCAATAAAAAAGTCATCTTCTCTTATTCCAAATCCTAGAGAGTAATTCTCTCTGGTGCCGTCATTCAAGCCATTCTTAAAGGGAGATCCATAAAACGCATATCCGCCACGTATGCTGAATGGTTGGAATCTCCATTCCGTACCGATCTTAATGTTAGAAGCAACCGTGTACTGCTCTTCGATGGCTGCGTTTTGAGCATCAAATCCGAAAAAGGCCCCGCGTAAACGTGCACTGGAGTAGTCTACCAGTTCATAATCAGCGCTGATAAGTCCTTTTTTCTGAATGATAACCGCCATACTGCCAATGAATCTCCAGGGAGTAAACAGTCTGTAATCATACGAACCTTCCGGTGATATCGAACTGAAGTTCCTGCTGTTGCTTCCGGAACTAATGGGTGAAGAATCAAATTGGGCACTGAGTGACGAGCTATAATCATCGTGTAACTTCCAAAAGGTTGGGGTATGTATAGCTGTACCAATGCGCAACCAATCCAATGGCCGGATAATCATACCTAGCTTAAAATTGAATCCTGACCCTTGCGTATGTAGCCGCTCTTCCAGGGAAAAAGATTTGAAATCAGGGATTGAATCTGCAACATCAGTCTCAGTATATGTTGATTCTTCCTTATAATTGACTGTTGGAAACCCAATAGTACCTCCTATGTAGAATTTGTTGTTATAGTTTCCCGATAGCGAAATATCAAACTCACCCATGCCTCC